>DATKWR010000726.1:0-9389 GCA_035529475.1 Sedimentisphaerales bacterium
GAATCTAACGGAAAAAAATTAGTATATGGATCAGTAAAGTGATCACTAAATTCACTTAAATCTATGCGATAATTATATACCCACGCACTAATGCCAGTCTTAAGATGCCTAGTTGCTACATATCTATGAATTAATCGTTCACTCCAAACCAAAGGAAGTTCTTGATGAGAAAGTTTGCATAGCATCGTACCAGCATGGGCCAAACTTGTGCCGGGAATAAAAAACCCAACCGATTTTGATTTGCTTGTGAAGAATGTCGGGCCGTTTCCGTATTCGTAGTTCCATGGTTCTTTGAGTGATTTTGTGATTCGTGCAATCCTATTCATGTCTAAATCTGACCAGTTAATAATATGGGCAGACCAATATGCATTGATTAATCTCTCTGTTTCGTTCGGATCAACCTCCCACATAAGCTCATAGTATGGGTAGGTCAATTTGAGTGAGTGCCAGTTATCTTCTGAGAATACTCTATCTGCCTGTGCATCATATGCAGCTGCATGGCCCCAATATAACAACCCGTTAGGACTCCTTAAGTTCTCAAAAGCGTACTTTATCGCATCCATTGCGGCCTGCTTGTACTTGGAGTCACCGGTAATTGTGGACAACCCATCTAGCGTCCGCATCAAAGTCTGTTGAGACGCAAAATTCGAAAGAACCCACTTGTAGCCATCAGGATTTATCCACTTTACCGGCTCGTGGGTGTTAACGTTAAGGCCGTCCACAAATAAAGGAGTATGTTTCGGCCCATAGGTATCTCTACCATACTTAAGCACGTTATCAGCAAACTGGCGCACAGCATCGAGGTATTTGCTGCTTTGGTTTGGGTCTGGGGCTTCTTTGCCGAGGCAAACGGAAAACTGGTAAATTAGCAGCATGCCAAGTACAGCTTGATGTACAAATCTAACTCGCATGTCATATCCTCCCGCATATCGAAACATCGAGTCCATCGCCGGCGATTCTACGGCCCGGCGAGCAGACGCACTCTTTCGTCGTCGGCTGGTATGGCGATGGAGATTTGCCGGCGCGTGTCTTCGGCGAAGTGCTCGAAGGCGGCGACGAGCATGTAGTTGAGCAGCTCTCGCAGGTCCGAGCTGGTTCCGGCACTTGTGACCTCCCCGATCCACAAAGGCTCGGCGTTCTTCGAGGCCTCGTAGGCCCGGCCCTCAATGATTTTGAGTATGAGCCAGCGCGTGTGGATGACCTCGGAATAGGGCATGTACGTGGTGTACCCATGCCAATAGAAGCCCGAGAACGGGTACTCATCATAGATCATCGGGCGATGGATGGGCACGGCGTCGGTGACGGTCCGGCCGGCGTCAATGCCGTAATCGAAGCGCAGGTAGAAATCGGCCTTCTCCTGCCCGACGCGGTATCCGTTTCCGGTCAGGAGCTTCTCGATTTTCGTCGCGACCTCTTTTTCAAGAATTGGATTGGGCCCATTACCGTCGGCCACGATGGTAATCCATGCGGCGTCAGGGATTTGCAGGCTCTGGCCGGTCGCCGAGTATCCGTTGATTCCCACGTTGTACGAGGCTCCGCAGCCCACGCACAAACAAATCATGGCAAGTGAAAACAGGTACAGTCTCATCGTTCGTCCTGCCTTTCAATACGGACCTGAGTCTTTTTTTCATTTGAATCAATCATTCATTATACCACTCCATGCAAAAGATTGTACAATATCTCATTGCTCGTCGTCCTGGACACTCGATACTCGTCGAGCGACGAGATGGCGGAACAGAGTGGAGAAGCTCTAAAGGAAAATGAATATGATCAGACAGAACGACACGAGGAGAGAATTTCTCAAGAGAATCGCCGCCGGAGCCGCTGTACTGGCAACGGGAGGCGGGCTGTGGGCGAATTCGGAGAAAAACAAGCCCAACATTCTATTCTTTTTTACCGATGACCAGCGATGGGACACCATCGGAGCGCTGGGCAATCCGGAAATCCGCACGCCCAACCTTGACCGGCTCGTGGCCGAAGGTTTCCATTTCAACAACGCGTATTGTATGGGTGCGATGGTCGGCGCCGTTTGCCTGCCGAGCCGGACCATGCTTGCGACCGGCCGATCCCTTTGGCGCATCCCGGAGAACCCGCGTGCCAAGACCCCGCCGCCGGGCGTGCCGCTGCTGCCGGTCCTGATGAACGAGGGGGGCTATGTAACGTTTCATTCCGGCAAAGCGGGTAATGCGTGCACGTTCAGCAACGCATCGTTTCAGACGAATATTGAGACACGCAGCCGCGACGCCAACTCCGCCACCGAGCACGCTGAGAACGCGATCAGGTTCCTCCGCACCCACGACGGCAAAAAGCCCTTCTTCATTTATCTGGCGCCGCCGGTGCCGCACGACCCGTGTCTGGCACCGCCCGAGTTCACGAAGCTCTACGAACCGGCCAGGATCACCCTGTCGAAGAATTTCATGCCCGAGCACCCGTTCGACAATGGCGAGCTGATGATTCGCGACGAAAAGCTCGCGTCGCACCCGCGCACGCTCGAGGAGATGCGCCGCCATCTGGCGGATTATTACGCCACCATCTCGCACATGGACCATGAGGTCGGGCGCGTTCTCGATACGGTGAAGCAGCGGGGCTGGGCCGACAACACAATCGTCATTTACTCCAGCGATCAGGGATTAGCCGTCGGAGGACGACACGGTTTGATGGGCAAGCAGAACCTTTACGAGCACGTCAAGCCGCCGCTGATCTTCACCGGGCCGGGCATCCCGCAGGGCCAGTCCAACGCGCTGGTCTATCTTTATGACTTGTTCCCCACGATTTGCGGCCTGGCCGGTGCCGAGACGCCCGCCGTGGCCGAAGGCAGAAGTCTGCTGCCGGTGATCGCCGGTAAGCAGGCTCGCGTGCGCGAATGGCTTTTCGGCGCCTACAGAGACTGTCAGCGAATGGTGCGCGACGAGCGATGGAAGCTCATTGAATACAACGCGGGCGGGACGAGAAACACGCAACTCTTTGACTTACAAGACGATCCGGATGAGCTTCACAATATAGCCACCGACCCGCAGTACGCCGAGCATCTCAAAAGGCTTCGCTCGCTGCTGGTTAAGGCGCAGAAGGATTTCGGCGATCCATGCCCATCGTTCCTGGAGCAGGTCGTACCGGACAAGGCGGCCAAACGCCGGACGAAGAACAAAGTGAAGAAACAGTAGGTGAGACTGTGTACAGAATATGTAACCATATCATTGAGAGGTGCATTGTATGAACAAGCTGAATCGTCGAGATTTCATCAAGGCGGCAGGGGTCGGCGGCATGGCCCTCGCATTGCCGCACGGGTCATTTGCCGGAACGCAAGCGCTTGCCGGAACGCGGCCGAACATCATTCTTGTTATGCCCGATGACGTCGGCTGCGGCGATTACGCATGCCTCGGTAATCCCATCATGCGCACGCCGTCGGTGGATGCTTTCAAGAGGGAAAGCCTGCTCTTGACGCAATTCCACGTCAGTCCGACGTGCTCGCCCTGCCGCGCGTCGCTGATGAGCGGGCGGCACGAGTTCAAGAACGGCGTCACGCACACCATTCTCGAACGCGAGCGGATGAGCCTGAAGACCTACACCCTCGCGCAGATGCTCAAGTCCGTCGGCTATACGACGGGCGTCTTCGGCAAGTGGCACCTCGGCGACGAGGCGGCTTACCGGCCCGAGAGCCGCGGCTTCGACGAAGTCTATATTCACGGCGCCGGTGGTATCGGGCAGACCTATCCCGGCTCGTGCGGCGATGCGCCGGGTAATACGAACATCGACCCCGCGCTCTGGCACAACGGGAAGTTCGAGAAGACCAAGGGCTATTGCACCGACCTGTTTTTCGGGCAGGCCATCAAGTGGATGGATGCCTGCCGTACGGCCGGCAAACCGTTCTTCGCCTACATCCCGCCCAACGCCGCACACGGCCCGCACGTGTTGCCGGAGGAATACTACCAGCAGTATCTCGGCAAGCCCGGCGTCAATGAGGAGACGGCGAAGTTCTTTGGCATGATTGAGAACATCGATACGAACTTCGGTACGCTGCTGAAGAAGCTCAAGGAATGGGGCATCGAAAACAACACGCTGGTCATCTACCTGGCCGGCGACAACGGCGGCACCGCCGGCACAAGAATCTTCAATTGCGGCATGAAGGGTAGCAAAGGCACGTCGTACCAAGGCGGTACGCGGACGATGACGTTTTTCCGCTGGCCCGCCGGCGGCGTTCCCGCCGGAGCGGAGTGCGACGCGCTGAGCGCACACATCGATGTTTTCCCGACGCTCGCTGAGATTACCGGGGCAAGGCTCAGCGACGAGGTGAAGAAACAAGTCGAAGGCCGCAGCCTGTTGCCGGTGCTCAAGAATCCGAAGGCCGAGTGGCCCGACCGTACGCTCGTACATCACGTCGGCCGTTGGGCGAAGGGAAAGGCGGCGGAGTCGAAATACGCCAAGTGCTCAATTCAAAACTCGCGCTTCACGCTGGTCAACAACGAGGAACTTTACGACCTCAAGGCGGACCCCGGTGAATCGAAGAACGTCATCGCCGAGCATCCCGATGTGGTGGCGAAGCTACGCACCGCCTACGACCAGTGGTGGGATGAAGTGCAACCGCTCCTCGTGAACGAGGACGTTGTTGCTCCGAAGATGAACCCGTTCAAGGAACTCTACTGGAAACAATTTGGTGGCAGCCCGGACGAGAAGCTCCTGAAGCGGATGGATCCGACCGGCACCGGTGGACAAGGCGAGGACAGCGCCCCCAAGGCGAGGAGGAGTAAGAAGGAGAAGAAAGCATGAAGGCTTTGTTCCATCCCAAGAGTACCATCGCTCGCTTCGCCTTTGCCATCGTGCTTTTTGTCCTGGCGTGCTGGTTCTCGTGCAGCCCGCTCGTCGCGGCGGAAAAGCCGAACATTATCTTCCTGTTGACCGACGACCAGACGGCGCTGGCCGCGGGATGCTATGGCAATACGGAGATTCAAACGCCGAATATCGACCGGCTGGCGCGCGATGGTGTGCGTTTCTCCAATCATTACAACACCACCTCTGTCTGCATGGCCAGCCGATGCTGCTTGATGACCGGGCTGTATGAGTATCGGCACGGCTGCAATTTCGGGCATGGCGACCTGGAGCGACGGTTCATGGATCGGTCGTATCCGGTGCTGCTGCGGAAGGCGGGTTACTTCACCGGTTTCGCCGGCAAGATCGGCTTCCAAATCCAAGGTGAGCCGTTCGAAGCGTTTGCGTCGCTGTTCGACCAGTGGGCCGGCGGACCCGGACAGACCTTTTACGAAACGCAAAAGAATGCGGGCATCGCGAAGTACGCAGACCAATACCCACACTGTTCGCGGGCTTACGGTGCCTGGGCGGTGGACTTCCTCAAGGCAGCCAGGCAAAGCGGCAAACCGTTTTGCCTGTCCATCAGCTTCAAAGCACCGCACATGCCGTTTACGCCCGACCCGCTGGATACGCCCCTGTACGAGGGCAAGAGGTTCACCAGGCCGCCCAACTACGGCGTGGCAAACGCCGCTTATCTGTCGCCCCAATCCCGGACCAGCCGCGCTTTCACCAGCTACCGTTTCTGGATTACCGATTACGATAAAACGCTGGCGGCTTACTATGCGCTGATCGCCGGTGTGGATGCGGCGCTATGCACGATTCGCGAGGAACTCGAGCGCGAGGGGTTCGCCGACAACACCATCATTATCTTCACCTCGGATAATGGCTACAACTGCGGCGCACACGGTTTTGGCGACAAGGTGCTGCCCTACGAAGAGGCATCGAAGTCGCCGCTGCTGATTTACGATCCGCGTCTGCCTAAAGGGCATGCGGGCAAGGTGAGCGCAGCCGTGACCGGCAATGTGGATATGGCGCCGACCATTCTTGCGCTGGCCGGCGTACCCGCACCGGACAACCTCGACGGCAGGAACCTGTTGCCGTTGCTCGCGAATCCCGGCGGCCAGGTACGCGATTTCCTTCCACTGTTCAACTTCTGGGGGATCGAGTCGGCGCAGTCCATGGCCGTGGTCAGCCCGGAGTGGAAATTCATTTATTGGTATTACGGTGGCAAGGACATGACGCCGGTCGAGGAGCTCTTTCACGTCGGCCGGGACCGGTTTGAATTGCAGCTTGTCACGGCCGGGGTCGAGCACGGACTGCAAGTGGAGACCATGCGCCGATATTACGACACCCAGCTCGACCACATCACCCACCAAGTTGTCCAAGGTCACGGTTACGAGCCGTATCCCACGCTTTTCAACCGCGCCGTTGTCTGGAGCGAGAAGGTGCCGCTGCTCAAGCCCGAGAGGGGGGCAAATGTGGCTGAACGGGGCAAGAGAGGCAAGAAAAGGGCTGAACCGGCAGATGAGTAAACGGAGATCACCAATATGAAACGAATGCTTATAGTACTGCTTGTCTTGGCAGCCAACGTGCACGCGGCCACGCCGAACATCGTCTTCGTCCTCTTCGACGACATGGGCTGGGGCCAGCCGCAAAGCTACAGTCCGGAGTCCGCGCTGCGCACGCCGAACCTTGACCGGCTCGCGCAGCAGGGCATGCGGTTCACCGACGCGCATTCGGGGGCCGCCGTCTGCACACCCACCCGCTACGGATTGCTCACGGGGCGCTATCCGTCGCGTATCGGGCAGTTCGGGGTGCTCACCACTTTTTCGCAGCCGATTATTCCCACGAACCGCATGACCGTCGCGTCGCTGCTCAAGCAGCATGGTTACCACACGGCCTGCATCGGCAAGTGGCATCTCGGCCTGAACTGGGTGGACGGCAAGCCGGGCACCCAATCCAGCGTGCCCATCGGGGCGAGGATGACGGATGGCCCCAACGCGCTCGGCTTCGACTACTTCTGCGGCTTCACCCACGCCCGTAACATTGGCACCGTCATCGAGCAGGACACTGTCGTCGCCCATGTGCAGCCCGTGGAAAACCAGCCCCTGATGATCAAGAAGGCGGTCGAGTGGATTGACGCACGGGCGAAGTCGGGGGAGCCGTTTTTCCTGTATTTCCCGATGTGCCCGCCGCACGAACCCATCGTGCCCGCGCCGGAGTTCGCCGGCAAGAGCGGGGCACAAGACCTCGTGAGGAAGGATCCGAAATATGGCGACTGGCTTTACCAGGGCGACGCGATGCTCGGCCAGATTCTCGAAGCGTTGGAGCGCAACAAACTTTCCGACAACACGCTGGTCATCGCCGCCAGCGACAACGGCGCCGAACACCGCGCCTATGCGCCGCTGCGCGAATCCAAACGCAGCATCTATGAAGGCGGACACCGCGTGCCGTTCGTCGCACGCTGGCCCGGCAAGGTGAAGCCCGGCTCGGTCAACGATCACACCATCTGCCTCAACGACCTCATGGCAACCGCCGCCGAAATCGTAGGCGCGAAGCTTCCCGACAACGCCGGAGAGGACAGCGCGAGCCTCGTCTCTGAGTTGCTGGGCACGGCGAAGACCGGCGCACGCGAGGCGACCGTTCACCAGTCTTCCCGCGGCGACCTCGCAATCCGGCAAGGCTCGTGGAAGCTCGTCTTTCTCAAGAGCGGCAAACGCGAACTCTACAACCTGCAAACCGACCTGAGTGAAACGAAGGACGTTTTGTCCGCCAACGCCGATGTGGCTGCGAAACTCACGGCGCTGATGCAGAGCTACACTGACCGCGGCCGCAGCACGCCCGGGGCGCCCCAGCAAAATGATGTGCCCCTGAAATGAAGGAATCATGTATGGTCGTTCTGAATCTGATTCTCTGTAAATTTTGACCCGCTGTCGTTTGCTGATAATGCGGTTTTTCCTGTGTTGTTCAGGCTATCCTGTCCATTATGTACCAGGGTATTTTCTATTGACTGTCCAGGCTGTAAACAAATCTGGCGTAGATTTTTGCATGGCCCATCATCCGTTCCCGTCCGGCTTATAGGGTCGATAGCTCCGAGGGAAAAGTCGGGGAGTTTGTTGATTGCCGCTTCCCTCTGTCTTTTATCCACCTTGCCGTAGATATTCATAGTCAGTTTCGGGTCAGAATGGCGCATGATTGATTGCACCGTTTTGATGTCAATACCCACCTGGAAGAGCAACGTCGCACACTCGACGCGGAGCGCGTGGAAGTCGAATTTCTCACCAATTTCGTTCCTATAAGGCAGGCCAGCGGCCTTAAGGTCTGCTTTCATCATGTCCGCCGTTCTGTTTGTCAGAGTCTTGTACCAGCCGCCGAAGGCTTTACTCGTAGGCAGCTTGGCCGCCATGAACGTTTTCAATTCGGCCGCCAGCCCTGCATCGAAGGATTGCCTGGCCTGTTTCTTGTTCTTCGTTTTCCGGGCGGGCACAGTAACTTTACATTCGTCAAAATCGAAGTCAGCCTTGCGGAGACTTCTGATCTCTTTGGCTCTCAATCCTGTTCTGACTGCGAACCAATATAACAGGTATCTTTCCTGACCCGACATGCCGTATAATTCTGGGCCATAGCACGTCGCTCGAAGCAGGCAGGCAAACTCCTCCTTACTCAATGCCCGACGCTCCTCTGGATCTTCGGTCAGCTTTTCCAGTGGCTTCAACGGGGATTTGGCCAAGTGAGTCCGTTCCACGACCCAGTTGGCGAATTGCTCGACGGCTTGCTGGCATCGGTTCGATGTCCCCGCCGTCCATTTCTTCGGTCCCTCCCGCTGCTCTCTGAGATACCTTTCGATGCGGCCGGGCTGGATATCCCGAAAATAGTCAAAGTGACACGCCTCGGCCATTTGCCGGCAGTATTTGAGTTTATTGGTTACGTAGCCTTTGCTCCGCTCCCGACTTTGGAGTGTTTCTTCAAACTTGGCCAGCAATTCCTTCAGCGGCCTGGCTGTGTCGACCTCCTCTTGCGGCAACAGGCCCATTTGCTTGAGCGTGTCCTTGATCTGGGGGCGTAATAATCCCACGTAGTTGCTGAGCTCCTCGGGGATCGGCTGCCCGTAGTTATTTAGGAGTTTCTTGACTTGGGCGCCCAATAAATCACTCGCCTGTTTGTCTGTGAAGGCAATGAGTCGCTGCCGCCGGTCCAGGTGGTCCCGGAATTCGATGTGATAGCAATTGCTCTCAATACGCATCCGGCCTTTGTTCGTCAGGACCGCCCGGCACTTGCGGCCCCTGGCCCGATACGTCACCGTCTTTTTCTCGTAGTCGATCTTCGCGTTTGGTGGGATCACCTTAGTGGTTTGCGGTTGAAAGATTCTCACTTGTCACCTTCTTTCTGTAAAGGGGCCAGCCGGTGCGGAAGCCAGCCCCTGTGTTACATTGCTACCCGTTAGCGGCCGTCAATTCTCCAGGAGGAGCAGAAGCTCCCGGACGTACATATCCTCCTTTGCGCTCAAGCCCTCGGTTTCCACGACGTCCACCTGGAGGCGCTCAAGGATGTGCTTGCCGATCTCCGCAGCCCGCTGTGATTGTGAC
>DATKWR010000727.1:0-8247 GCA_035529475.1 Sedimentisphaerales bacterium
CGCCCAGAAGGGTGCCATGGTTGCCGAAGCCACTGGAATCTTCAGCGCGGGTGCCGGAGGTCTCATCCAGCTTCCACCAGGCGACATGGCTGGGATCAGCAGCGGCAGCCACACCCGAGAAACTCAGGCCCAACAAAAAAGCAATACAAATCTGCAACAATGGTCTTGCGTTCATGAGAACACCTCCTTCACAAGAAAATGTTATTACGAAATGGGCGTGCAACTACCTGGTTATCGAAGCCCGGCCTGCACACGATGGTTGCACCGAAAATTAGCCAATCACACTGCATTCGGGGCTACCTCTATGTCATATATCGGTCACAAGGAAACGACCTTACCGCACGAAATGCAGCCTTGCCGACAATCAAGTCCAACTTGCTGTTTTGGATCGGCGTTCCCGTTAACTTTTTGCAGATAACCTCCAACTTGCCAGTCCTATAATAACAGAATCTTATCTCAATGTCAAGAATCTGTTGTTGAGGTGATTACATGTTTTCGAACAGGGCAGGCAAACCGCCCTTTTTTGCCTGAAAATGCACTTCTTTCTTCTTTTTTCGCCCGCTTTCACTCGCTCTCACGTGGTTCAGAACTTGACGAAAAGACATGAGTACACACGTCACCCTCGCAAGTTCTGGGCTGGCTCTCAATTGCCCAATTTGGTCAAGTATTTCCCGAAAGAGTGTCTGCGGCACTGCCACTTCCGCCATCTGAAATATCATGTAGTGGGAATGGCTGACCAGTTTGGCTCCTATCTTGATGAGCTTGTCTCTGAGCGTGCGAAGAGACCACTGCTCCACCGACTTGGGCAATGCCGGTCGCCTCAAGAAGTTACCCAAATTGCAGGCCAAAGCGAGTAACTGAAGATGGACTTGATTGTCAAAATCATCAACGGTACACCTTGTGCGGGTACCATTATGTTGTCGGCTGGCGCATTATTCCGTCCCACCAACGGTCCGTTGCGTCTTCTCCGCGGCTCTATGGAATCGAATTTTGAAGGTCCAGGCGTAACCGCAAGGTAACGGATCCGGAAGTTCATCGATCACCACGTCGCCGCCATCCAGGTGCCAGGCCAAGTCCTGGTCGCTACCCAGCATCCGGATCACAGAATCCGGTACGGGGGTTACACCCGAAATGACTTCGGGTTTTCTGGGCGTCTCCAGGTCAATCGCATACAGATAATCCCCTTTCACAGTGAATCTCAAGCTGCCCGCTTCGCAGGGGCTCCGCCAATCTACGCCGTGGAGGGCTATCTTATTGATCTTCATCCAATCACCAAGCCTGTTCAATATCTCAATCTGGGCATCCGGCAATGTCCCGTCCGCCTTGGGGGCAATCCCCAGAAGTGTGACCCCGTTCTTGCTTGTCACGTCAACGATCCCGTCCACCAGCGCATTCACACTGTCATGAATCTCAATAGGTGACTTATCTTCCTGATCATCTACAAATGCCCAACTGAATCCAGGAACCGGCGTGCTCGTTTGCCATCTCTCAGGGTTTACCCTATGTTGGCTAATTTTGGGGAAATGACGTTCTATGTTTTGGACTGAACAGGTGATAGGTATCACCCGGCTGATCATAACTTCATTACCCCAGATATCTGAAGGCAGATAGGGATTATTACGATCAAATCCCCGTGAAACCACAACCTCCCTGCCCCAGTTCCCGGCGGCGTTGAAATAATAAGCAAGCATCTTCTTCAGACGCTCCTCTCCCAGTCGCACGCATGTACCGCCGTCGATTTGAAGCTGATCCGGCTGATACTTGTCAATGACCTCAATAATCTTGTTATATCCGTTTTCCAAGTAGTCATCGGGAATAGTCTCACTCAGATGCACTCCCGGATCTTTAATACGATCCCCGACCAACCATAATTCGGGGGATTTGTCCGTCAGCTTGCGTGGAGCGCCGTACAGACCCGCATATTCCGGATTGTTCACTCCCACTCCCTCCGGACATAGCTTCCTGCCTGCGTCATACCAGTCCCACCGGAGATGATGAAAGGTGGTAACCACTCTCATGCCCTGTTTCCTGAGCGCGCGGGCCATTTCTCCGACCACATCCCGGTGCGGTCCCATATTCATGGAATTGAATTTGTTGTACCGGGTGTCCCACATGGAAAAACCGTCATGGTGTTCCCCGATAGAGCCGGCGAAGTCGGCCCCCGAATACTTGAACAACTCCGCCCAACCGTCAGGATCCCACTTTTCTCCTTTGAACATCGGGATGAAGTCATGATATCCGAACTCTATCGGGTCACCGTAGGTCTTGCGATGATGCTCGTAGAGTTTACTGCCCGGTATGTACATCTGCTGCATGTACCTGGTTTCCTTGCTTGGAACCGAATAAATCCCCCAGTGAAAATAGATTCCAAATACGGCGTCCTCATACCAAGCCGGAGCAGTACCATGCTGTGCAAGTGACTCCCAAGTCGGCTCATAGTGCCGCTTGCCCTGTCCAACGGCCTGTTCAGCTTCTGCCCCAACGTCTGGAGCAGAGTATATAGCTGCAACAACAAGCCAGAACATCGATACCTTTGTCATTAAAGCGAGTTTTCTCATGCGTGTTCCTTTCGGGCATCAAAACGCGTTTACCATGTTGATATTGATTTTCTTCTGCCATCGCACGAAATCGATGCGCAGCGCGTCGGCCAAGTGTGTCTTTTCCAGAACCAGACCGAAGGTGTTGCCGATTCCATTGCCGGTGTAAACGGTTTCCCATCGGCCGTTTACCCGCAGGCTGATGCTGAACGCTTCAATCGTGCTGTCGGCGCCGTACCGGCCCTCCTGGATCTGGATTTGACTAACGGGCTTAGTATCTGCAAATGCGATTTTCAGCCATGGCGCCTTATCTGACCGGTTCGGGGCCCAAACCGAACGAATAAAGGTTCCCTCATGAAATTCGGCGGCATCCGACGCGATCACGGCCGAAGCAGGAGTCGCATCGCTTTCCTGGCTGCTGGCCGAAGCCACGGCGCCGATAGTCAGACTCTCGCCGACACTCGCAATCACAGGGATTTCCATCGCCTGCTTGTTGAGTTCCAGCGCGACAATGGTGTCGAATTCATGAGCCACGTCGGCAGGGCGGCTGTTCTTGTTGTCATTGCCCAACACGACCTTGAGCTTGCCGTCCTTCTGGCTCACATTAGCATAGCCGCCGGTTAATACTTGCGAAGAAACAACTTTTGTCGGCAGGTCCGGGAGGGTCAGAATACCGTTCCAGGTGCCGAGCACGTGGAGGTAAACGGTGTTGCCGCTCTTGCTGCGCGTGGCACACCCCCAGGGCCCGGGCATGTAGGGTCCACCCCGCGTGGCGTAGATGCTCTGGCCGTATTGCTTGAGCCACGCGCCCATCTGGAGGTAGCGCTCGACGTGCCGTGGATTGATGGTTCCGTCCGGGGCCGGGCCGGTGTTCAACAGCAAATTGCCGCCGTTGCCGGCACAGCGAACCAAGAGCCCCACGGCATTGGCAAGATTGTACGGCTTGCTGTCGCCTGAGTAACCCCAGCCGCCGCCGATCTTTGTGCAGGTTTCCCAGGGCCGATTGACTTGGAACCGGCCGATTTGGCCTTCCGGCCCATCGAAATCACCAAAGCACCAGTCTCGTGACGCACAGCGGTGGTTGGAGATTAGGTGCGGCTGAAGCTTGCGCAGTTTCTGAAGAAGGGCCGGCGTGTCCCACATATCCGGATGCTTCCCAAGTCCGTCCCACCAGATACCGTCGATGTGTCCGTAGTTGGTATACAACTCGAGCAATTGCGGATGGAGAAACTCGTCCCGATAGCGCGCGAATTCGGGGCTGTCAACAGGAACGGCATATCTCGGCTCGTGCCAGTCGGGCTGAGAATAGTACCAGAACAGCTTGATCTTGTGACGATGGCACGCGTCGGCCAGCTCCTTGCAGATATCCCGCCTGAACGGCGTACTCATGATGTCGTAGTCGGTCACTGCCGAGTCGAACATG
Organism: Sedimentisphaerales bacterium; assembly: GCA_035529475.1. Lineage (GTDB taxonomy): Bacteria > Planctomycetota > Phycisphaerae > Sedimentisphaerales > Anaerobacaceae. The sequence goes on from DATKWR010000727.1 coordinate 3,961, forward strand.
CAGAAGCCCTGGTGATGTTTCGCCGTGAAGACGAAATAGCGGGCCCCGGCGTCCTCGATCATCTTGATGTAGGCGTCCGCGTCGAATTTCACCGGATTGAACGTCTTGTAGAGGTTGTCGTATGTCTCGGCGGGGATACCTCCGGTGACGGTTCCGTCGGAGGGGTGGTGCGGGCGACGGCCCATACGGCTCCAGCTCACGGCCCCGGTCATTTGGCACGAGGGATCCCAGTGCATAAACACGCCGAATTTGTCGTCTTGCCACTGCTCAAGGCATTTCGGATCGGCACGGAGCGTCGAGACGAGTTCCGGCGACAGTTTGCTGACATAATCCGAGTGCTCCTTAGGCGGGACGTATGGCTCGCTAATCCCGTCGTCGTGTAGCGGCGCATCCGCAGCCGGCAGGTGCGTCGCAAGAGAGCAGGCGATTAACAATAACGTTCCCACAAACCTACACATAGCATTCCTCCCGGTCGAATATCTTTTCAATTTTCAGATGCTGCGATTGTATCTTGCCGTCGTAGGAGACGACCACTATTTTCGTTGGCGAGCACAAGGCCCGAACAGTTCACCATCGAAATCAAGGCAACGACCAGCACCTCGCGACGAATGCTAGATTGAAATTGTCTCATCTGAGGCCCCCCGCTGCTATAACAGGGAAGTCATTCCGATTCAAAACAGATCGAATGCTACGATTGTCGGAAGTTGTCCATTGGTCTTGGTAATCAGCAGACGCACGCGCCGTGCGGTGACGGATTTCGCCAGATGGACTATCAGGTTGTCAATGGTGCCGCTGTCAGAGTAGAAGGTCTTCCAGTCGCTGACGTCGTGGTATTGCAGCTCATAGCGGCGAACCTTTCCAAACAACTCTGTGATCCCAATCTCATTGAAGGTCTCCGGATTCCCCAGGTTCACCTCGATCCACGGCTGCTCATCGCCCTCCTTGGGCATCCAGAAACGCCAGAAATGGCCTCGATGATTCGTGCCGATCAGTTTTCTGAGTTGCTCTATTTCTTCCTGCGAGTAGCTCCGCTTATTCGACTTTTCGATCGTGATTGCGTCGTCGCCGCTCTCTTCCCCAAAATGCTTGGAGAATTCGCCTGTTTCGAAGCTGTAGTACACGACCGTTTCCGGAGCGCCGCGCTTGCTCCGCGGGTTGACGCTGCTGGAGGCTGTTACCTTGGCGTCGGTAGTCAGAGTGTTTCCGTGAATCGTCTCGATGGGTCCGATCTTCATGGCGTCGCTATCGAGCGTCAAGGCGAAAATTGTGTCTAAGCGGTCGTGATCCTTCGGGTCGAGTCGGATCTCCAAGCCGTTGCTCGTCTGCCTCCACGTGGGGACTCCGCCGGTGAGACTCTCGCACGAGACGACCTTGGCCGGCAGGGCGGGCAGCCTCAGCACTCCGATGGGCCAGCGCTGCGTTACGTGCAGATAGACCGTGTTGCCCCGGCGCGTCGAGCCGCCCCAGCGGCCCGGCTTGTACGGACCGCCCCGCGTCTTGTAGATGCTCTGGCCGTACTTCTTGAGAAAGCTGCCCATGCCGAGATAGTTGGCCTTCACCTCCGGATGGATAGATCCGTCCGGCGCGGGCCCGTAGTTCAAAAGCAGGTTCCCGTCGCCGACAGCACAGCCGATGAGCATCTGAAGGCACGTGGGCAGCGACTTCACGTTCTTGCCGCCATCCCATATCCAGGAGGTTTGCATGACCGCACAGGTTTCCCACGGACGGTCCATGCTGAAACTACCCAGCCTCTGTTCCGGCGAGCCGAACGAGATACCGAACGGAACTTTGCCAATCCGGCCGTTCGTGAGGCATCCCTGATGAAGCCGGTTCATCATCCTGAAAAGGCGCACGTTGTCCGTCTCGATCTTTCCGCCGTCCCACCAGATTCCTTCGATCGGCGCGTACTTGCTCATCAGTTCCTCGATCTGATTGTAGAGGTATTCGTCGTAGGGCTTGGGGTTCTTGATATCATAGCGGGCATCATGCACGTCAGCCTTCGAGTAGTACCAGAGGACTCGGATGCCGCGCCTTTGACAGGCGTCGGACAACTCCTTGCAGATGTCTCGCTTCGACGGCGTGCTCATCATGTCGTAGTCGGTGTAGGCGCTATCCCACATGCAGAAGCCGTCGTGGTGCTTGGTTGTAAAGACAATGTAGCCCGCTCCGGCGTCCACGGCCATCTGGGCCACTTCGTCGGCGTCGAACTTCACGGGGTCGAAAATGCGGTATAGGTTGTTATAGACGGCGGGCGGCGTGCCCCCGTCGGCCTGATACTTCTTATACCCCCCGTTGAAAATCTCCGCCGGCACCTTGTCTGGATCCTTGATGTCGGCCATGTATCCCAATTCGCTATACGCGGGCCGGTCGGCTGGCGGTTTATGCCAGCTCAGAGAGTTCTTGTGAACGAACGCGCCGGGCCCCCAGTGGATGAATATTCCAAAACGCGCATCTCGCCACCATCCGTAATCCTCCTCGGTCGCACCGATAGATTGATCATCCTGCTGGGCGTACACATAGGTCCCAGCACTGCACAAAAGAAGTAGGGCAACTGTCAGTATCGTGATCGTTTTCATACTACATTTTCCTAAGAAAGTCAGGCCCGTGGGGTGTCTTATTCATATATCTCCAAGCAGAACACTATAGCTGCATCAGCCATCGTTTTTCGGCTGCCACGGGGGACCGCAAATCCACCGGAGGTGTCGAGGAGGAATCAACGGCCTCCGGACTTGTGTCAAGCCCATGCACGACATATCGATCGTTCAAACGCAACGCCGGCGTGAGTCGCCCATTTCCAAACCCGATATGAACGACCAGCCCACCGCGGACACGGCTTGCCTCAATCACTTGGTCGGCCGAGTCCGCGTGGCCCGTCGCGCCTAAGAGCCAAGGTAATGCCACAGAAACAACATACGTGATACACGTCATGAGCGTTTGCGCCACCTAAATGCCCCCGGAGATCCGGCCAAGCGGCGATTTGTATGATTGCCAGTGTCTTATCGCTTCCTTCTCAGGGCACCGGTTTCCAACACAGGACCCGTCATCCGAAGCCACTCGTCAACCTCTGCCTGCAGTCGCCTGGCAACTTCAGGACACTTTGCAGCGACTTTTCGCCACTCATCGGAATCTGCTTCCAAACAGCCGAGATACTTGTAACAGAGATCGTCCACCTCGACAAGAACGATATTCGGTTTCATCGCCAAATCGCCTCCACAATGCAGACCTTTGGGAAAGGGACAGATGATGAGCTTGACAGTAAGAAAGACCATTGTGTTGGGATTGATTGGGACCATTCTCCTTTTGGTCAATATCTTGGTGGTGGCGAATTGGATCAGTGACACTGGGATTTCGGAGAAGGCAGTCTGGGCTTTTGATTTTGTGGCAGTTTCAGTTCCAAAACAGTTCCTGGGCCAGTTTCATGCCAGCGACAAAACAGTGCGTAAGTTCTTTGACGGCCAGAGCTAAGCCCGTTAATTGCAGTGTGTTATGGAAGAGCAGAACTGGCTTCCCAAGCTGGACGTCGTGGGTTCGAATCCCATCGCCCGCTTTTCTTTTGGTTGCAGGAGGCCGGAGAATGAAGCGACCGTGTGACGGTCAATGGCACGCAGGCCCAGCGCGAAGGCACCGGCTTTGCTTCGCACGTCGTCCTGCGCCAGAAGCAGACGGACATCGTCGCCATCTCGCAAGGGAGCTTCGGCCGGGCCGAGCATCGCGTCCGCGTCGTGTGGGACAGGCACTCGCAGCCTCGCTATCGTTTCTCCATCGACGACAATAGCTTCTTCCTGCGCGACGTCGCTCAGAAAAAGTATGGCTCGCTCTTCGACTGTTTCTCTCTCAAGGGTCTGCGCGAGTTGAACTCCAAGTACGGCGTGCGTTTCGTCCTGAACATCTACTACACCGCCGAAGACGGATTCGAGCTGCCGCAGTTTCCCGGCCGCTACAAGGGCGAATGGCGCGATAATTGCGAATGGCTCAAGCTCGCCTTCTTCCACGAAGGCTTCTTAGGCGGGCCGCAGTGACGCAGCGGGAGCTTCCGGTAGCCCATAGGAACAGTGCCTTCTCGGGGTGTGGTGGGAACGCGGTGGGAGGGTCCGTGCGTCTTTGACAAAGTCCGCAACAGCGCGCTCTGTCATGTCGAGCGGAGCGCAGCGCAGTCGAGACATCTGGCGGCGGATAAGGTGTGTCTATCGTTCGCAGCCAGATTTCTCCACTTCGGCCTTTGGCCTCCGGTCGAAATGACAAACGCCGAGAATAGCTTGCAGCCCGCCACAATACGATTTTGCGCTT
>DATKWR010000728.1:0-4297 GCA_035529475.1 Sedimentisphaerales bacterium
TGGTCGGCCCGCCCAGGCACATCCAGTGGTGTTCCGAGCCAATGTGGGGCCGCGATCACCATGCGGAAAAGGGCACGTACCCGACCGTCAGGACAGTGCTCTCATCGAAAGGCCGGCTCATCAGCTTGATCGACCAGACTGAGACCTCGGACATGAAGGTGCCGAGTGAGTGGGCGGTTGTCGCGCGCGACGCCTTCAGCGGTGTACTACTGTGGATCCGACCTGTCCGACTGAAATCACAAGCGGAACAACGTGCCAAGTGGGGCCTGGAAGAAGTGTGGCGGCAGTTGATCGTAGATGATTCGCATGTCTATGTGGCACTTGCTCCGGATGCACCAGTAAGCGCTCTCGATATCAATACCGGCAACGTGGTCCGAAGCTTCGATGGCACGAGCGGCTTCTCCGAGATGATCAAGGACGGGAACATGCTGTTTCTCGTGATGCCCGAACACAAGGTTATGGCTGTGGATGCTCAGACGGGCAAGGGCCTCTGGCGGTGGGCCCCCGGTGACGACGGCGAGATCATACGGCTTACCTTGGCGGCTGCCGGCGGGAAAGTGTTTGCCAAGACAGACAAAAGTGTTGTCTGCTTGTCGGCCGATAAGGGCAAACCGGCGTGGCGACGCGAGCTGGCGCAATCGGAGAAAAAGGTCAAGCTCTACTTTCCGCGCGAGAAACTCATCGTCAAGGACGGCGTGGTACTGGTTTCATACGGAGGCAAGGATCCTGGCGTTCTCAACAAAGACATACAGGAGTTCCTCGGCTCGCATCCCAGGGTCCGTGAGTACGACGGAAGACTTGCAGCGCTGTCGGCCGAGGACGGAAGTATCCTGTGGAAGAGTGCCTATCTTCCAAACCTGGAAGGGGCTCCCGGCGAGATCTATGTTTCCGATGGCGTCGTGTGGCCCGGCCCCGACTTTGCCCAGCCGCTCGACCTGCACACAGGCGAAGTAAGGCAGACCCGGAAGATCATCGAGCGGCTGTGGACGGACGGTCACCACTACCGCTGCTATCCGGGTAAGGCGACCAGCCGATACATCATAACAGCCAAGCGCGGCATCGAAATGATCGATATCTACGGCGAGAACCACTCGCGCAACAACTGGGCTCGCGGCACCTGCCGGGTGGGCGTGACACCCTGCAACGGCCTTATCTATGCACCCCCGCATTCGTGCGGATGCTACGTCGAGGCCAAGATCGTCGGGTTCCATGCGCTGGCGCCGGCGCGAAACATCGCCAACTCCAGGTTGGAGAGATTGGAGAAGGGGCCCGCCTACGGCAAACTCAAAACTCAGGACTCAAGACTCAAGACGGATGCCGACTGGCCCACCTACCGCGGCAACAACGCCCGGAGTGGCTCGAGCGGGACGAACATTCCGTCCGCACTCAAACACACATGGGAAGCAAACATCGGCGGACGGCTCAGCCCGGTGATAGTCGCAGACGGCAAAGTGTTTGTCGCCCGGGTGGACGCTCACACGGTCCACGCACTTGATGCAGCAAACGGAAAGAAGCTCTGGCAGTTCACGGCCGGGGCGCGAGTGGATTCGCCGCCGACCTTCTATAGCGGGCTCGTGCTGTTCGGATCGGCCGACGGGTATATCTACTGCCTCCACGCCTCGGACGGCGCGCTGGTCTGGCGGTTTCTTGCGTCGCCGCAGAGACTGAACACCGTGGCGTTCGATCAAATTGAATCCGTCTGGCCGATACACGGTAGCGTGCTGGTCAAGAACGGCGTAGCATACGCCGCTGCCGGAAGATGCTCATACCTGGACGGCGGCATTGTCCTCTATGGCCTCGACCCTGCGACAGGCAAGGTAGTTGCGAAGCGACTCATCGAAAGCGAGCATGCCGCCGCTATGGATCCTCCACCGGAAGGGGCAGAACACGCCTCGACGATCCAGATCAGGCAGAACACGCTGGATTACAAGACCTTCCTGGCGCCTGACCGCAGCGATGCGTTCTCCATGAGCGGCACCACGAACGATATCCTGGTGGCCGACGCGGACTCGATATACCTGCGCCACATGCGTTTTAACGACAGGCTCGAAACCGAAGTCTCCCGGTCGCCTCATCTGTATTCGACGTCCAGCCTGCTGGATGACTGGGAGCACAATCGATCCTATTGGATACTTGGTACGGGCGACATTACTCGGACGCCGGTTGCCTATCCCTGGATCATTCGCAGCGATCTGGCTGTTCCCTTCGGCCTCATGATGGTATTCGACGAGAACACCGTATGGGCGGTGCGCCGCGGCGGGGCAGAAAAGGGCACGCAGTCCGGCCCAGGCGTCCTTGCCATGCTGAGGCCGGATCCGTCGGACGGGGCGAATTTCGTGCCTGACTTCCAGAAGCGGACGACAGGCAACAGCGAGGTCGCCGGCATCTCGTGGAAGACAGAGCTGCCGACGCGAGCCCGGGCCATGCTGCACGCAGGCGATACGCTGGTTATCGCAGGCAGGGACGACAAAGGCGGATTCCTGCAGAGCCTGTCGGCGAGCCGGGGCGCAGTGCTGTACGAGCAGCCGCTCGAAGCCTCTCCAGTCTGGGACGGTCTTGCCGTTGCGGCCGGCCGACTGTATGCTGCACTCGAGAACGGGACCGTTGCATGTTTCACCGGCAGATAAGAAAGACCCCGGACAGCGCGGAATACGGATTCACTGTGCGACCGGTCCATCATTTTCGAGGATGAGGGAGAAGAACCGCCCTCGCTGTGCCAACTGAACGGGGCGGACTGTGCACCTGAGCAAGCGAGCCGACAACCCGGTTCGTTGCTCGTTGACCAGTTCAACGTCTGAGCGTAAGATAACCTGAACGTGAACGAGCAATGAAACAAGCATAGAGTAGAAGGAACCGTGTGAAATGCCTCTGAACAAGGATTTTCTGAGGGTGATTATCATAATCTTGGGAATCCATTTACCCCTCCTTGCGGCGGACTGGCCGCAATGGCGCGGTCCCAATCGAGACGGGATATGGCGTGAAAAAGGTATCGTGGAGAGATTCGTGACCGAGCAATTACCAGTCCGATGGCGAGCAGAAATTTCCAACGGTTATAGCGGGCCGACGGCCGCAGATGGGCGCGTCTATGTTACCGACAGGGTAACCGCGCCGATTCAGGCCGAGCGCGTACATTGCTTTGACGCCATGACCGGCGCGAAGATCTGGTCCCACGATTATGAATGTAAGTACGAACAAATCGATCACCGTAACGGTCCGCGAGCAGCAGTGACGGTCGATGACGGCCGCGCCTACTCGCTCGGAGCCATGGGGCACCTGTTCTGTTTCGATGCGACCGACGGAGGGATTCTCTGGGATAGAGATCTCCGCAGGCAGTACAAGATCAGGATGCCGGAATGGGGAATTGCCGCATCCCCGCTGATCGAGGACAAGCTGGTCATTGTGCTAATCAGCGGGCAGAATGCCTGTCTGGTGGCCTTGAACAAAATCACCGGCGAGCAGGTATGGCGGGCCCTTGGCGACCGCGCCGGTTATGCGGCCCCGATTGTCATTGAGCAGGCCGGCAAGCGCGTCGTAGTCTGCTGGACCGGCGAGAGGGTCGTTGGCCTCGATTTGCTGACCGGCGAACTGTATTGGCAATACCCGTTCCCGCCGGCGCGGATGATTCACAATATTGCCACCCCGGTATTCGAGAACAATTACATTTTCGTGAGCGGTTTTTTCGATGGTTCGCTTCTGCTCAAAGTCCCCCCTGACGAAATGGCCGTGCAGAAAATCTGGCAGCGCAGAGGATCCAGTGAAAAGGACACAGACAGCCTGCACTGCTGCATCTCGACTCCTATCTTACAGGGTGACCACGTTTACGGGTTGGATGCCTATGGCGAACTGCGCTGCCTGGACCTGCACACGGGCGAGCGCATCTGGGAAAGCCGGCTTGCTGTTCCGCAGGCCCGGTGGGCGACTGCTCACATGGTCAGACACGAAGGGCAAGTATGGATGCTTAACGAGCGAGGTGAGTTGATCATCAGCAGGCTCTCGCCCGAACGATACGAGGAGGTCAGCCGCACCAAGCTGATCGAGCCGACGCAGGGACAGCTCGACCAACGCGGCGGAGTATGTTGGGCCCACCCGGCCTTTGCATACAGGCATATTTACGCCAGAAACGATGAGGAGCTTATCTGCGCAGACCTTTCGGCAAAACAATAGAAACAACCGCAGAATCTCGGGAGAATCACATGCCCACGGCAAGACGGAACAATTGGCAAACGATACCCGGTCAAATGAAGCTGACTGGCAGCAATCAAGGAGTTTCAGGCGGTCGTGGCGGCCATGCCCGAAA
>DATKWR010000729.1:0-2839 GCA_035529475.1 Sedimentisphaerales bacterium
GGAAAAGACGACGGGGCATCTGGCCGCTCTGGCCACAGAGGCCGCCCTGACCGGCCTGGACAAGCCCGACACGCGATCGTGGACCTTCCTGCCGGGCCATATCTATGTCTGCCGGACCCGCGTCAAGCCGGGTCAGCACGAACTGACGGTCCGGCTACTCGGCAAAGCCCCGCAGACGCGGACGATGGATGTGCAGGTCGAGCCTGGAGGCTACAGCGTTGTCGTCGTCACGGAACCGAGGTAACGACGCAGAGTCGCAGCAACCGGCCCATTACTTCCTGGCTGAAAGATCGATGCAGATCAATTCGCGATCATTTCTGGCGTAAATGCGTTTGTAGGCGAAAGCGGGATGGGCCCAGCAGACGCCGCCGCGCTGGCCAAGCTGCCCCTCCGTCGGCTCGATAATCTTCGCACGGCTGATTTCCCGGAATCCCTCGGGCGAGAGTTTGCTGATAATCAGCTCGCCGCGCTCGTTGAACATCCATATCTTGTCCTCGTGCCGCACCAGGTGGATGTTCGACCAGCGGGCTTTGGGCACGGCGTCCAAGCTTTCCCAAATACGATTGCCGGTTTGCAGGTCGAGGCAGCGCAGCTCCCCGTAGCTGTCCACGCCGTAGATGTAGCCCCCCTGAATGACGGGAGTCGATATGCAGCAGTGCAGACTGTCGGTATCTCTTTCACTGGCCCCTCTGCGTTGCCATACTTTCTCGACCGCGAGTTCGTCGGGGTTGACCTTTAGCAGAAAGGAGCCATCATAGAAACTGCTGAAAAACAGATATCCGTTCTCAAAAACGGGTGTTGCGATGTTAATGACCATCTTCGCCGGTTTGAATGGATGTTGCCAGTAAAGCTCTCCGTTCAACGGGTCGAGTCCGGCCACACTGTCACCCGTCCAGCAGACCAGCACCCGCTTGCCGGCCTGGGGGATGATAATCGGCGCCGAATATGAAGCCCGGTCGCCCAGAGCCCGCCACCTTTCTCGCCCACTGACTTTGTCAAATGCAATAAGGCATGCGTTGTCTTTGCCGCCGACGTGGACAATCACGAGGTCCTTTTCTATCAGCGGCGCAGCGGCGATCCCCCAAATAGGCACTCCAATTTCATACTCGGCCTTAAGATTCTTGCTCCAGAGCACGTCTCCTTTGGCCGCATCGAAACAGAACAGGTGCCCGACTGTCCCGAGCGAGTATGCCCGGCCGTCATTGAGGGTGACCGCTGCGCGCGGGCCATCGGGATAGCCGACCTTCTGGTATTTGCATTCGTAGGCATGAGACCAGATTTCTTTGCCCGTCGCGGCATTGAAGCAGTGGACGCGCTCAAGCTCTGCCGGAGAAGACAAGCGGTCCGTGATATAGACGCGTCCGTCAGCGACGGTTGGCCCGTTGTAACCGTTCGAGACCGAAACGCGCCACAGCACCGGCAGTTGCTCACCGTCGAGTTTTCGCACGATGCCTTCTTCACTCCAGACCCCGTCCCGATTCGGCCCGCGCCACTGCGGCCACTCCGCCGCCAAAACCCCGACTTGAAACAACAGCGATGTGCTCGCTATCAAAACTATCTTATTTCTCATGGAACCTGCATCCTCGTGGATCAGAAACGAAGGCGGTTGGCTCGTTCTGAGCCGGCTGAGTGGTCTCTACTGTAATTACGACTTACCTAAATTCTCGGATGAACCCTCGTTCTTTTGTCCGGCACGATTCTGTTCTATACGTTATCGACGCGAGTCCTCACGTCCTCCAGGCTATTTTGCCGGCGGTACTCCAAGGTCCTTACATATCTTCTTTGCGAGGACGTCCATGATCTCATTGTGCCTCGGAACAGCCGATCTTTTGTTTAACGATGGATTATACCACCAGGAATGTTTTGCTCCTTCTCTTACGAATTCACAGCCTTGAGAGCGAATATGCCGGAGTAGTTCCTTCCTCTTCATATCGCTATTTGCTCTTCACGAAAATCCGTCCCCACAGCGGATAGAGCATCGCGCCGGTTGAACTCCAATGCCTCTTTCAGCGTCACCTTAAGGGTCTCCAGTAACTGCTCATGTGTCTGTTCCTGGCAGTTTACCCCGGGCACTTCTTCAATCCATCCGATCCACCAGCCATCGTCTTGCCTGGTCACAGCCGTATATACTCTGTTCATGATCGCACCATCGACTTCCATCTACTCTAAGTTATACCAGCGTACCTACCACACATCTTACACAAACACACCGAAGAATTCAAGAAACTCCTCTCATAATGTTTGGCGTCCGTGATTCAGAGATGACAGAAAGTTCATTTCTTTCACTCTATCCGTGGTGTATGATACTTATGACTTCGTCGAATTCCTGTAAGACGGCCTCGTCTTTCTGGCCTACGAGGGAGTTGACCAGAAGAATCGTCAGGCAGTTGGCGGCAAAGCCGGGGACGATTTCGTACATGATATCGCCTAATCCTACCTGCTTCCACAAGACCAGCGTCACCGTCCCGGTGACCATTCCCGCCAGGGCCGACTGCCAGCTTGTCTTGCGGGAGAACAGTGCAAACAGAATCACCGGCCCGAACGCCGCACCAAAACCGCCCCAGGCATAAGAAACGATCCCCAGAATCGTGTTATCGCGGTTCATCGCCATAACCAATGCGATAATCGAGATGATAATCACGCACGCTCTCCCGACCAGGACGACCTCTTTCTGCGACGCCTGTTTCTTCATGGCCTTGCAGTAGAGGTCCTCCGACAGCGCCGAGGACGAGACGAGCAACTGGGAATCTATCGTTGACATGATCGCCGAGAAAATCGCGGCCAGCAGAATTCCTCCAAACCACGGATTGAACGTATCGCGTATCATGTAGATAAAGAC
>DATKWR010000730.1:0-2482 GCA_035529475.1 Sedimentisphaerales bacterium
ACCGACAAACGCATCGAGAACTTCGCCAAACAAAATGACCCGCAACTGCTTGAGCTTTATTTTCAGTACGGCCGCTACCTGCTGATCGCAAGCTCGCGCCCGGGCTCGCAGCCAGCCAACCTGCAGGGAATATGGAACGACAAGCTTAATCCACCCTGGGACAGCAAGTGGACGACCAATATCAACACGGAGATGAATTACTGGCCCGTCGAGGTCACCAACCTGTCGGAATGTCACGATCCGCTCTTTGACATGCTCGACGACGTTGCCGAGACCGGCCGCAAGACCGCTATGGCCCATTACGGCTGCCGCGGCTGGGTCCTCCACCACAACACCGACCTCTGGCGCGGAACCGCGCCGATTAACGCCTCCAATCACGGCATCTGGGTCACGGGCGGAGCCTGGCTCTGCCAGGACCTCTGGGAACATTACGCCTTCACGGGCGACAAGGAATTTCTCAAAAAGCGGGCCTATCCTCTTATGAAAGGTGCCGCGACTTTCTTCGTCGATTTTCTCATCAAGGACCCGAAGACCGGCTGGATGATAAGCACGCCGTCCAATTCGCCTGAGAATGGCGGACTCGTCGCCGGGCCGACTATGGACCATCAAATCATTCGCGATTTATTCGGCAACTGCATCGAGGCGGCTGTAATTCTCGGCGTGGACAAGGACTTCCGCGAAAAGCTCGCCGAGCTGCGAAGCCGGATCGCGCCGAATCAGATCGGCCGGCACGGCCAGCTCCAGGAATGGCTCGAAGATAAGGACGATCCGAAGAATCAGCACCGGCACGTCTCGCACCTGTTCGGCCTGCATCCCGGCAAAGAAATCACACGCCGGGGCACACCCAGTCTTTTCGCGGCGGCACGAAAATCGCTCGAACTTCGCGGCGACGGCGGCACAGGATGGTCCATGGCCTGGAAGGTCAATTTCTGGGCGCGCTTCGAGGACGGGGACCACGCGTACAAAATGCTCAGCAGCCTGCTGACGCCACAGCGAATGTATCCCAATATGTTCGACGCCTGCCCGCCGTTCCAGATCGACGGTAACTTTGGCGGCACGGCCGGCGTCGCGGAAATGCTGCTGCAAAGCCACACAGGCGAGCTGCATCTATTGCCGGCACTGCCATCGGCCTGGCCAACCGGCCACATCAAGGGCCTGGTGGCCCGAGGCGGCTTCGAAGTGGACATCGACTTCAACGACGGGAAACTCAACGAGTGCATCATCCTTTCGAAGCTCGGCAATCAATGCAGAGTCCGCTGCAGCGGGCCCGTCTGGGTGACTGACGAGGGCAAACCCGTTAGCATCACAGAGCTTGAAGAGAGTGTCATCCAGTTCGATACGAAGGCCGGCCGAGTGTATAGTATTTCAGCGGAAAATTAAGTGCCTTTATGGAATTGGTTCTAGGGATAACCTGGTATGTCGCTCTCCTGGTCGCGTTGACCTGCCACGAGGCCGCCCACGGCTTTGCCGCACTGAAGCTCGGCGACCCCACGGCCTTTCGCCAGGGCCAGGTTACGCTGGACCCTGTGGCCCACATCAGAAGAGAGCCGTTCGGCACGGTTGTTATGCCCATTCTTTCCTTTATTCTTGCCGGCTGGATGATCGGCTGGGCCAGCTCGCCTTACGATCCTCATTGGGCGCGTCACAATCGGCGAAGCGCCGCCCTGATGGCCCTGGCCGGACCTCTCGCCAATCTGATTCTTGTAGTTTTAGCGGGCCTGGCAATCCGTACCGGTATGCTGCTCGGAATATTTTACGCCCCCGAATCCATTACATTCGAGCATGTCACCGCCGCTGCATCGCCCGGCTTTGCAAACTCGGCCTCAGTCGCCATAAGTATCGTCTTTTCGCTGAACCTGATTCTGTTCGTCTTCAATCTTATCCCGCTGCCCCCGCTCGACGGCAGCGAGGTAGTCTCGCTGTTTTTGAGCGACAGTGCCGCTGAACGTTACGCGCAACTATTGCACCAGCCGGGTTTTCGAATCATCGGCCTGGTTGTCGCGTGGCGATTGCTGGACGTGGTGTTAAATCCGGTGCATTTGCTGGCTCTGAATATCTTGTATCCCGGCGCAGGCTATCACTAAACATCGTAATTTCAGTAGCACCGGTCATGTGGGAATATGCAAATGATGTGATTTAATCTTATCCGCAAAACTCGAATCCAGAGGCCTTCGACAGACGTAATCCAGATTCCTCCACTACGCGATGCTGCGCATCGCTCCGGTCGGAATGACAATGGGGGGACCTTGGTCGTTTCGAGCGAAAGGTATCGCACCGTACGAGTTCTATTGCACTTCCGCCGAAGCGTTCGGATCGAAAGGATTTATCCTGACGGCGAGCGAAAAAAGGTACGGATAATCGATTTTCAAATGCTCCATGTGAGAGAGCCATTCCCGCACCAGCAGCCGGTGGGCCCTTTTGATATCTCCGCTCAAATGGTCGTAGTCGGTTTCCGGCAGGCCCTTAACGGTCGCCCTGTGCG
>DATKWR010000731.1:0-4495 GCA_035529475.1 Sedimentisphaerales bacterium
ATCGTTTCTTGAGCGTCACGCCGACGCCGGAGCCCTCTTTGTGCAGCAGGAGCGTTTCCAGGTCCGGATTCGTGGTGATGGCCTTGACATACTCCGGGTCCGCCTGGCGCGGATTCATATTGTGCGCGACGATCAGCCCGCCCGGACGCACCAGGGGCAGGAGCTTGTTCAGATAGTCGGTATAGCCCTCTTTGTCCGCGTCGAGAAACAGAAGATCAATCGGCTCCTTGAGCTTGGAGACTTGCTCGTGGGCATCCCCCTCGACAAGCGTCACGAGCGTATCGACGCCGGCCTTCCTGAAGTTTTCGCGAGCCAGCGAAGCCCTGCCGGCATCGATTTCATGGGTGGTCAGCCTTCCGCCGGTCTTTTGCAGCGCCAGGCAGAACCAAATACCCGAATACCCGTTGGATGTACCGATTTCTACGACGTTCCTGGCGCCGACTGTCTCGGTCAGAAGCCGCAGCAGCCTGCCGTCTTCGGCCGGGACGTTCATCATCCTTCCGCTCTGATTCCTGTCCATATTATCGAGGACGCTCAGGATTTTCTTCTCGGTGTCCGTCTTTGGCATCGGGCGGTTTTCCATGAGCGGCGCGTCGGCAGCCGCAACCCCTGCGCCGGGGCTTTGTCCAGGTCGCATGGGCCTCTCGCCTCTTGCCATGCCCTCGGGCTGCGCAGGACGCTCGGTTCTCTCGAAACCCCCGGGGCGAGGACCGGGGCCAGGACCGACCAGACCTTCCGGCGGACCGCCCGGACCGGGCCTTTGCAGACCCTGCCTCATGCGATCCATCCTCTGTTTCATTTCTGTGATGAGCTCGCCCACTTTCTCTTTGTTGTTCTGCTCGTAGGCCGCTGCAAGCTGGTCGAACCAGGCGGGAAATCCTTCCCGCATGAAACCGGGCCCGCCCTGGCCGGGGCGCATGCCGGGTCCCGGCCTTCCCATATCCGGGCGCTGCACCTGCGCCGGCCCCGGACCGGACTGGCCCTCGGCTTGCCGGGCGGTCAGAGTTTCATTTCCTATCAGTAGAAATGCTACGACAATAACAGGCAGAATCTTCTTTGACATTTCTTGTCCCTTTCCACATTTTGCCTTGCCGTACTGGAACGATACGTGTTGCTACGCCGGTCCGGCGGCCTCACAAGTTCGCGTCAGCAGGCGGCTCGTTTGCATCTCTCGTGTCACGGTAGATTCCGTTTCGAGGAAAATTAGGTCCGGCCGGAGAACGCGAAGGCCCAAACCGCCCCGGTCCAGGGCCGGGTCCGGGGCCGGGACCCCGGCGGAAGTCCGGCCGTTCCCGGCCGGGCTCGCCCCGCCGGAAAGGCCCGCCTCCGGGACCCTCGCCGCGGCGCCAATCGCCCGGATGAAGCTCTCTCTCAAGCCGCTCGAGCCCGCTCTGCCAGATTTGCTTCTGCTCGTCGGTCAAAATAGCGGCGATTTCGTCGTTCATCTGCTTCAAGGTCTCGCCAATCTCGGTGCGCGCGTTCATGCGAATCTGGTTGAGCTTGCCCATGTGCTTGTCCATGATCGGCTTGATCTTCTCCGTCTGCTCATCCGTAAGACCGAGGTCGGCTCGCAGCGGAGGAATCATTATCATACTGTCAAACTCCGGGCCGGGCGGCAGCTTGATCAGCTTTTGCGGCACCAGAATCATCATCGATGCCCCCCCGATGACGATTCCCGCCAGCAGGATGACCATGCCGAAGAAGGCCATGCGCCAGCGATGCAGCTTCCGCACGTAGTCGATATTCAGATTGTCAGGACTTTCGATCTCACTCATTGTGTCACCCACGCAATGGCCTGTGATAGTTCAAACAATGGGCCCACCCAGTTGTTATAGACGATGATGGCCAGCACCGCCGCGGGAACAGCCACAGCGGATGAAAACGCGGCCAGCCACATCAGCGGCTTGTCGGACGCACGATCGAGCCGGACCTGTTCGGCCGAAAGGATCGCAATGACGCGACCGGCAACGTCCACACGAGGCGGCGCTTCGCTGCGTGCCAGCCTGGCAAGCGTCTCAAATCGGCTTTGGTTTTTCATCATTCCAGCCCCTTTCCCGCTTTCGCGATAAGCTTCTCCAGTCTTTTCTTCGCGCGCAGCGTCTGGACCTTCACCATGCCGCGGGTCCAGCCCGTCCGGCGTGCGGTCTCGGCCACGTCGCACCCTTCGAGGTATCGCAAGGTCAGGACCAACCGGTCGCGCGGCCGCAGTTGGGCGAGCAGACGATGCACTAAGGAGGCAGCCTCGCTCGGATCCATCTGCTCTGCCGATCCGTCCGGGACCCGGTCCCACTCCTCAAGGGTAAAGTTCTCTGTTTCACGCCGGCGCGCCGTCTGCTTCCAATAGCGATACCCGACGCGGGTCGCGATTCGCGAGAGCCAGTGCTCGAAAGGCGCCTTTCCGCGGTAGCTGCGAAGGCTCATGTACGCCTCGACGAAAACATCCTGGACCAGTTCCTCGTGGACCAGGCGGTCCCGGCTAAAACGCCACAAGATCCCGCTGACGTGCTCCTGGTGCCGTTCGATCAATCGCCGGTATGCGTCCGAATCACCCTGCCGGCTTTGGCGGACGTCCTCAAGCTCCGCCGTATCCGGCGCGTTTCGCCTGCGGCCCTCGACCACGGACACGGAATCCGCCACCGCTCGAACCCGTCCGGCCAGGAACTGTTCGAGTCCGATACCCCCTATCCGGCCAGAGACAACCGACAGCGCCATGTACGAAGGATACGCCACCATGAAAGATCCATCAACTCAAATTATCAACGCCCTATCGTATCCGCCGCCGGCCGAGACCCGGCCGGGCTCAATCAACGAGCATAGGTGGCTGCGATCCTTTCTCGCGCAACCACCTATGGACGGCATACCATTCCACGATGCAAGCTCTCAATACTACTGAGGGTTCACCTGCTGCGTGCTCTCGGCCTCGGGTGACGTTGCCGAATCGTTCTCTTCAACTTCTTCAGAGTCGTCAACATCCGGACTGCCCCAGGGACGCAGGCCCCTTCCCCCACGGCCACGCGAACCTTCATCTCTGAGGGGACCCCAGAAACCACCTCGGTCGGGCCGCTCGGGCGGTTGTGGCGGCGTCACTTCCGGGCCAGGCTCATTCGTGCTGCCCGGTTGGCGCCATCCGCGTCTGTCGGGTCCGTCCCAAGGCCTTGCGTTCTGCGGTTGCAGGTCCTGGCTACCTCGCCCGGGGCGCAAACCCTGTCCCCAACCACCATTCATCGGCCCGGGTTGCGTCATCATGTTTCTGCGCCCAAAGCCCTGGCCCTCTGGGCCCCATGGGCCAGCCTGAAAACCGGAACCCGGTCCGCCTCCTCTGCCGAAGCGAGGCGCTTGGCCTCGGATGGGGCCGTATCCGGACCCGGCCCAAGGGGCTCCCCGACCGCCGCCCGGGCAGGGTACTCCACAACGCGGACAGAATCCGTAGTTTCCGCCGGGGGCCTGACGGCTGTTGATCTGAGGACGGGCGCCGCGGCCCGGACCTGCCGGTCCTGCCTGCGGGCCTGATGCTCCGCCCCACGGTCCTCGCCCCATCCACGGAGCCTGGTTTTGCGGATCTGCCGGCACTCGGCCTTGCAGCCCAGGGCCGGGTCCTCCGCCACGACGGTAGCCGCCCCCGCCCCATCCGGCAAGTGCCACGCCGGCCAGAACCAGCGAAGCCAACCCAACGACAACCGCTATTTTGAATCCAGTTCTCATCTTCAGTTCCTTTCTGTGCATACTTGATATCGTCTGTCTTTTCGCCTCACGGCGAGGCTTTTCTAACAAGATAGTGGCGCCGATTGGACGCACGTTACAGCCAAAATTCGGTTTCTCGCCCGAATTATTGGAGAATCGGCGTGGGTTATACAAACGTGGCCGTCTCATCGAGTGGTTTCTTGCCAATATCGGGGACCATTGCCCCTTCTGCGGGATAGCCAACCACCAGGATCAGGAACGGCTGTTCGTTTTCGGGCCGGGAGAGGATCCGACCGAGAAAATCCATCCGGCTCGGCGTGTATGGCAGCGAAACCAGCCCTGCGTTATGAATCGCCGCGATCAGTATCCCGGTGGCAATCCCCACCGAATTTCGCACGTAGTAGTGCTTGCGTCTTGAGCCGTCCGGCTGCACGCCGTACGTCTGGGAAAATATCACAATCAGATACGGCGCCGCCTCCAGAAACGGCTTTTGCTCATCCGTTCCCAGAGGCGATAAAGCATCAAGCCATTGATCGGGCGCCTTTGTGTGATAGAACTCGCACTCCTCTTTTTCGGCCCCCTGCCGTATCCGCCGCTTGACCTCTGGGTCGCCGACCACGACGAACGACCAGGGCTGCATGTTCGCTCCGCTGGGCGCAGAGCCGGCGGCCAGCAGACATTCTTCGATCACCTCGCGCGCCACCGGCCGGCTGGAGAACTCACGCACGCTGCGCCTGCGCTGCATCTCGGCCCGGAACGCGGCCGCCCGCTCTCTCATCTGCTCCGGCGGATATTCACGATAAGAATCCAGTGG
>DATKWR010000732.1:0-14043 GCA_035529475.1 Sedimentisphaerales bacterium
CCAAACTTCTTGTACTCGCCAAACTGCCTCCCTGCCTGTTCCTGGGGATGAGCATGTCCCTACAGTTCCTCCCGTCTCCTTCCAGAGGCAGGTTTCTTGAACACGCACAAGGACCCGGAGCGCAATCATAGTGGCGCTCGGCGGGATCTCGTTCCGAAAGCATAGGCCACGCGGTGTAATGTCCCTGATCACCGCGAAAACTACGGATTCTGAACGATTTCCCGGTCAGCGCCAGTGTTAATCGTTCCTATAACTCTGATCGGCAGCGTTCATCTCAAGGACAGGATCGATGACGAGCGTTGTGCATGGATCGGTGAAGGAATTATACCGGTCCGAAAGCTCTTGAAGGCCATGGTCGACGACGGATATTATGGATTAGTCTCGATGGAGCCCCAAATTTGAGCAGAACACTACTCGGGTCGACGGGCTTCAGCTGACATACTATTCAAAACATATATAGAAAACGGTAAGAAGACGAAGGCTCTCGTAAAGGAGGCGAATGCCGAACTCTGAAAAGTTACCATCACGCCTATTGGGGAGTACCGAATGAAGGAAATCCGATGTGGTATTGTTGGCTGCGGGACCATTCTTCCGTGGCACGCCAATCCTTTAGAACGCATTGAAGGGGCGCAACTCGTTGCAGTAGCAGATGCTGTAGAAAACCGAGCTCAAGAGGCGGCCAAAATCTATGGCGTGGATGCTTACGGGGATTACAATCAAATGCTCAAAAGGGATGATCTGGATCTAGTTCACATTTGCACGATAAGCGGGACCCATGGTACCATCGGCCTGGATGCCATTTCTGCTGGCAAGCATGTATTGATCGAGAAACCCATTGAAATCCGGTTGGACCGAATCGATGCTCTGATAGAGGCGGCACGCGAAAAAGGGGTTAAATTGGGGGGCGTATTTCAGATGCGCTTTTATCCTAGCACGATAAAGCTCGTCGATGCCGTGAAATCGGGGCGGTTTGGAAAGATAGTATTGGCGGACTATGAGAACAAGTCTATGCGTACCGTCGAATATTACAAAATGGGGGTATCCACTTGACGCAAGTGCCACTATATGTTGTGCTTTCTCTCAACGATCTGTCGATACGGCAATGGCGGCGTGGCCACGGCCTGTTGCATGAGACGATAGAACAGCATGCCTTGTGACCGAGACGTGCGCCGGTTGAAACGGAATGTGTATTCATCGAGGTAGTACGCAAGATGTTTTTGACTGACCGATCCCTGGTGCGTGCTCAGCAGCCATCGTTTGACCAACGCGGCGATCCGGTGAACGCCAGGCATGCTAACGTGGGCTGGATCGCCGGTGTCCGAAGCAACAGTTCTATGGTGCTTGTAGCCGCACTTCGACAATCGGTTGTAGCCTCGCCACCCGTCAGTGAGAATTTCAGAACCTTTCTGGGCAACGTCACAAACGAAAGGCACCAGGCTTTCACCGGAGACATCAGGAATCTGGCGCATCCGCACGCGCCCAAACCCCTTCGGCGAATGGATTTCCACTGCAATGACCACGATTTCCTTCTTTTCGCTGCCGCGTCCTCGTTTCCCGCCCACATCGGCACCGCCAATGTAGGTCTCATCCACTTCGATGCGGCCACAGAGTCGAGCCCGGCCAGGCCGAACCATTGCTTGCCTCAGTTTGTGCAACCACGACCAAGCCGTCTGGTAGCTTCCGAAACCAAGAACACGCTTCAGTCCCAGAGCACTCGTCCCGTCCTTCTGACTGGTCACAAACCACATGGCGGCAAACCAGGTTCTCAACGGCATTCGCGTCCGGTCGAAAATGGTCCCCGCCGTTACCGATACTTCGCTTCCGCACTCTCGACAATGAAGATAACCCCGACTTGTTGTCCAGGGCTCAGCCTTCGTCCCACAGTGAGCACATTCAAATCCCTGCGGCCAACGGCAACGCATAACATATTGCCGGCACGACGTTTCATCGGCAAACCACTCCAGAAACTTTTGATACGTCCGCGGGTAGTCCTTTCCTGCGCTCGGATTCGACTGGGCGCTCATACAGAGGCACACTACATGTAGAAGGCACTTGCGTCAAGTGGATACCCCCCATTTACAAAAAAGATGCGTGGCGAGGTACCTGGCAATTCGATGGGGGCGGAGCTCTCATGAATCAAGGCGTGCACGGTGTAGATATCATCCAATACGTCGCGGGCCCGGTCGCCAGAGTATGCGCATTGACCAAAACTCTAACTCGCCCTATCGAGGTGGAGGATACCGCAGCAGCGGTGATGGAGTTTCAGAGCGGGGCAATTGGGATATTAAAGGGAACGACATCCCTGTATCCAGGCTTCCCTAGCGCGTTTTTTATTCACGGAGAAAGGGGAAGCGTGGCTGTTCAGGGAGAAAACATCATCACCTGGCAATTCGACGAAACCCTACCTGGCGATGCTGAGGTGATGAAGGCCAACGTCGACATGAATAATTCAATGGGATCGGATCCAGAGGCGCATACCGATAGAGCTCACGAAGCCTGTATAAGAAGTTTTCTCGAGGCTGTCCGCGAGGACAAGACACCCACTGTAAGCGCCGAAGAGGCGCGAAAATCCGTCGAGCTTATCCTGGCAATATACCACTCGAGTAAAACAGGCAGGTGGGTAGAGCTTCCCTTTACAGGATAGACAATAATCAAGGAGTCAGAGATGGCCGTTGTAACAACAGGCAGCATTCCAACCATGGATTTGGGTGGACTCGAGGTTTCAAAGCTCATAGTGGGAGGTAATCCCTTCAGCGGTTTTTCTCACCAATCCGAAAAGAAGGATATGGAAATGCGGCGCTATTTCACAGGAGAGCGGATCCAACAGACCCTCTTCGAATGTGAACGAAACGGCATCACCGCATTTGTCGGACGTGCGGACAATCACATAGAGCGTGTGCTTCTGCAGTATTACGATAGGGGAGGCACGATACAGTGGATTGCTCAAACAGCTATGGAGTGTAGGTCCATCAAAGACAACATCAAAACGGCTAAGTATTTCGGAGCGAAGGCTTGCTACATACACGGCGGTTTTGTGGGTGAACTCTGGGATCAGGGGAGACAAGAAGAGATCCGCGATATCCTGAAGTTCATCCAAGATCAGGGATTGCCTGCAGGGCTAGCGTGCCATAATCCCGAGAGAATTCAGATGGCCGATGGAGCGGGCTTCGGCGCAGATTTTTATATGGTATGTCTGTACAACATATCGGGCAATATGGGCAGACTGATCGAAAGTAAAGAGGAAGCTTTCAAAGATACGGATCGCGAAAAGGCTCTGTCAATCATTCCCACGTTGAGCAAACCTACCATCGCATACAAGGTTCTGGCGGCGGGGAGGAGAGATCCGGAGAAAAGCTTTCGGGAGGTGTTCGAAATCATTAAACCTTCCGATGGAATACTGGTGGGAATGTACCCCCACTCCAAGACCGACATGGTCAGAGAAAACGTCAAGTTGGTGAAGAGCCTATTGCTTCCGAAAGCCGATTCCTGCGAATAGGTGGACAACACCAGCTCGGATCGATTGTTTACATATTGATGGTACCCATGCTGATGGTACGAATCAGCCAATCCATGTTTATCGTGGCCGTCCCGGCGATCCGTGGGGCCTATCAAATCGAGCCCGATAGTGTGTCCTGGGCGGTTATCGTCTATACCCTCACCTTCATGATGTTCATGCCCACCTACGGGCGTCTTGGCGATGCTCTCGGCAAGCGCCGTTTGCTAAGTGGGACAACGGGGTGTTCCTACTACGTGTGCGTGGAGTACTCACTTTCCTGGCGGTCGATCTCGCTTCATGAACGGAATGCCTGTTGGAATACCTGTTTCGAGCACATGATCATCCACCAAGAATTCATGGAGCTCAAGATCAGCTGCTTTACGGCGAAGCTCGATTGGCGACATGCCGTACTTCTTGCGAAATAGATGATAGTAGTGACTAACGCTTTCAAACCCAGCGTCACCGCAGATGTCTACGATCTTCGCGTTTGTCGACATAATCGTCCGGGCGGAGTACTCGAGTCGCAGATCGTTGATATACTCCGTAGGTGATTTCTCAAGATGCCGACGGAACGTGCGTGATAGGTGTTCCTTGCTTTTGTTTGCTAGTCTGTAGAGCGCCGGGAGTCCCTCGATGAAGTTTCTCTTCTTCATCATCTCGAGGCACAGTCCGCGCAGCCACCGCGGCATATCCGGCATGTCGCGACCCGCGGTCGCAGGGAAACATGTGAAGATCACATTTAGCATAGTGAAACGGAAGATTGCATCGGATTTGCCGTGGTGTGTGTGTTTGGCGAGCACAAGCTGTTCCAGTTGTACCACAATCATCTCGAAGTCATTAGGTGTAAGCCGACAGGCCACGGGGACCTCGGAGTCGAGAAAGCGCCCCGGATAGAAATCTTCGCCCAGATACTCGAAGAGCGCGCGCATAGTCCGGGCCGGAACGAGTATATTGATGATTTCAAAATCAGGGGACATCTGCTTGTAACAGTGAACATCATCGGGACGCATGAGAACCATCGTGCCCTTGGACAGGAGCTGGGACACACCGTTGGTGCGATGAACAGCACTCCCACGATTCACCATGAATAGCTCGAAGTAGTCGTGCGAATGCTCCACCCGAAGCTGATTATGGTCGTTTATGATGCTTGCGTATTCGTGGGTTGGGTCGTTAATGAATCGACTAAGTAGCAGCTTCAAACCGTTGTTCCATCTGGAATAAGTCAATATAGAACAAAAATCCGATCAATACAAGACAAGTCGTCGCGGTAAGCTCGTGGTATAATGAGACCACATTGGAAGCCAGTTTCACAGGAGTACAGTGAGGCGATGAACAACTTCAAGGTGAAACATCCCCGCGAAGACCTTCAGTTTGAGATTGATTTCACTAATATCCATCGAGACGCCGTAGGCAAGTTCACCCACCCTGCACGGGTAGAGGTCGCGTGCCTGCGTGCCCAGTTTCCGGCCATACTCCATCCCATTCAGGATGAAGATCTCATCGCCGGTCGTATACAGATGGGTCTGGTAGGACTGGGTATTCAGCATCAGACGGGCGGATTCGGTTTTTACATTGACGAGGAGAAGGTCGCGCAAGAGTTGGAGACGGGGGCCGGGAACGCGAAGTATCGCGAGGACCTGCATGACGTACTTACTTACTGGAAAGCGCGGAACACGAACGCGATTGTACTCAAAAACATGCCTGAGGACACACGGCAGGCGCTTGTTTCAGACGAGTGGAGAACGATGCCTCTTCCGGCTTCACCGATTCTTCGAATGGCCGGAGCGTACGTGGATTTCGACAAGCTGGTGAAAATCGGAATCCCGGGTCTGTGCGATGAGGTGCGTTCGTACCGCGAACGAGCGTCTGAGGAACACGGCGACGTGATTCTGTTCGACTCGATGTTGGAAGTGCTGGATCTTGTCGTGGTTGTCTGCGGGCTTTACTCTGACCAGGCTCGAGCACTCGCTGCCAAATCGGACAACGATGTACGGCATGGACAGCTAGAGAGAATGGCAGACGCGTTGGACGCTATCTCTGCGCGCCCGCCCGGCTCCATGCTGGAAGCACTGCAGCTTGTCTGGATCTATTCAATCATGGCGCCGCTGATCGAGTTTGGCCGCCTGGATGAATACCTCGGAGACTTGTACGTCCACGACGTGGAGAACGGCATCATTACAGAGGAAGATGCAGTTGAGCTCCTAAAAAGCTTTTTCAGACTTATTGATCACCTGGACTGTGAGACCGACGGTCGGGTCATCATTGGCGGATACGGAAGGAGGAATCCCGCGAATGCCGACCGCTTGTGCCTGCGCGCGATAGAGGCCTGCCGTACTGTGCCGGAAGTGTTGCCTCAATTCACGCTGCGCTTCAATCAGTACACGCCCCCGGAGGTTTGGGCCGCATCGCTGCGTTGCATCGAGGAGGGCCGGACCTATCCGTTGCTCTACAATGATGATGTGCTCGTACCCGGAGTGATGAAGGCGTTTGGAGTGGACCGGAAACGCGCCGAGACATATATGCCGCTTGGTTGCGGTGAGATCGAATTCGATCACTACAGCTTTGGCACGCCGAGCGGATCCATGAATACGCTGAAGATCCTCGAACTCGCGATGCGGGGTAATTTTGAGCCGATGACCGGCTGGCATCTGGGACCGGCGACGACGCCTATCACCAAATGCCGGACTTATGATGAGTTTCTCGCGTGTTACAAAACTCACCTTGATTTCTATCTCGAGGCTCAGGCGAAGTTCGAGAAGTATGAGTACGAGGTCACTGGCACGATTCACCCGTTCATGATGGTCACCATGCTCTACGATGGATGCCTGGAACGCGGCAAGGCAATATTCAACGGCGGCTGCGCCTATCTGGGCGGAACTCTTGAGATGTACGGCAACGTGAACGCGGCGAATAGCCTCGCTTCCATAAAGCGGCTTGTGTTTGAGGAACAATCCCTGAATGCACAGGAATTGCTGGACGCCATGGACGCCAACTTCGTCGGCTATGAACGACAGCGAAAACTTCTCATGAACGTGCCCAAGTACGGCAACGACGACGACTATGTAGACTCAATTTTTGTGGATCTCCATGACTACCTGTGTGCAAGAACGAAGGAACAGGCGGCAAGAGTCAGGCTGGATAGTTATCTTTCGGTTACCATCAACAACGCACAGAATACAACTCTCGGGAGATGGGTTGGGGCGACACCGGACGGCCGGAAATCCGGCATGCCAATGGCAAACGCCAACAATCCGTCGCCCGGTACCGACAAGAATGGTGTCACGGCGATGCTAAACTCAATCCTCAAACCCAGTCATGACAATCATGCGGGAATGGTGTCGAATCTTCGATTCACGAGAGAGATCTTCACCAGGTTCCCGGAAAAAATGCATCAGCTTCTTGAAGACTACTTCAGGCGGGGTGCCGCTCACGCGATGATTACCGTCGTTGGCCGTGATGACCTGAAAAACGCGATGGACCGGCCGGAAGACTATTCAGATATTATTGTTCGGGTTGGCGGATTCTCTGCCCGATTCGTAGAACTCAACAAAGACGTACAGCAGGAAATCTATGACCGCGTCACATACTAACGGGCAGAGCGCCGTCGTGTTTGACATTCAGCGCCTGGCACTGGATGACGGACCGGGTATCCGCACCAACATTTTTTTCAAAGGTTGCCCCCTGCGGTGTGTCTGGTGCCACAATCCAGAGTCCTACATCATCGACACGCAGCTCGCGTACAATGCGTCGCTGTGCGTGGCCTGCCGACTATGTGCTGAAGCATGCGAACACGGGGTTCACGAGTTTCGTAGCCACCGCGGGCAATTCATGCACAATGTCTCACATGAACGATGTGTTGGCTGCGGCGCGTGTCTCAGCGTGTGCTGTTATGACGCCCTCGAGCTGGTTGGGACTAGATTCACGGTGGACGAGCTGATAGAGGCGATCACCGTGGATCTGCCGTACTACGCCATAGGCGAGGGCGGCGGGATCACGCTCACCGGCGGCGAACCAATGCTGCAGTGGCAGTTTGTCGATGCGCTCCTGGACAAGCTCGAGAACGTTCACGTAGTCGTTGAGACCTCTGGATACGCACCTACAGAGGCTTTTCAGCAGATACTTCCCAAGGTCAATCTGTTTCTCTTTGATATCAAGGCGACATCACCAGAGAAACATCGGCAATTGTGTGGAGTGGACAATGAACTGATTCTCAAAAACCTGGATTTCCTCTGCGGGAGCCAATCATCGGTGATTCTCCGGCTCCCACTTATCCCGACCGTTAACGATGACGATGAGCATCTAAGAGGTATTGCAGGTCTTCTAGATCGATACCAGACCATTCAATACGCACAGATCATGCCGTACCATAACCTCGGCGAATCAAAACGGGAACGCTTCGGCATGTCCCCCCAGGCCGACGGCATACCCAATCCCAGTGATGGGCAAAGGGCAAAGTGGCTGGACAAGTTGTTGTTCTTTGGGGCTGAGAACATACGGTGCACATAGGTGGCATAAACCGTCGAGATCGGCGGCTAAGCAATATTTTTATCCAAATGGAGGTTCATATGAAGAGTAGACGAATGGTGGTAGGGCTTGTTGCCCTGATTGGAATCGTGGCGATGTCCAGCATTGCTTTTGCCGGTGGGGAGCCGGAGAGCCGGCCACTGCTAGTCTCGCGGTGGGCTGGTCCACATGCCGATGACCTGAAGGAAGTAGTCGAGGATTACCCTGGTGGAGTTGTCACAGTTGATGACATCGACTACGGAAGTCTTCGGCAGAAACAACTCACATCGTTTCAGGCCGCCAAGGGCACGGGTAACTACGATGCCGTATGGGTGGCGAGCCAATGGATGAAGGAGTACGTGGACGCAGGCTATATCATGCCCCTTGATGATCTGTTCGCGGAAAACAACTTTGACATTAGCATCTATGCGGAGGGAATGATGGACGGAGTCCAGTTCGACGGGAAGACATACGGGTTGCCGACGTTTGCACAAACCCTCATGCTTGCCTATGATTCCGAAGCATTTGAAGCAGCCGGTGTAGAGGTGCCGACGACATCCGAAGAGCTGGTGGAAGTGGCGCGATATTTCAAAGAAACTCAGGGAACAGGAATAGCAATCCCGGCAAGACAGGGTTCTGCGGCAGTCAATCTATACTCCCAGCTCATGTTCTCGAGCTATGGCTATTACTTTGACGATTCAGGTAATCTTGCACTGACGTCGGAGGCAAGCATCTACGCTGCAACCATCTATGACCAGCTGGCCAAGTATTCCGTGCAGGGATCACTTGCGTGGCATCACGACGAGGTTGCCGAGGCAGTACGGACGAAGACCGCTCCCATCGGAATTATCATCAGCGGTCTTGCCAACCAAAACCATGATCCCGAACGATCCTTGATCGTTGATACGGTGAAGTACGCAGTGCTCGCCGGTGCAGACGGTCATTCGGCGGCGAACAACAACTTCTGGGTCTGGACGATTCCGACCAACACAAATGATGTTGATGCGTCCTTCGATTTCATCACCTGGGTCACCAGCCCCGAGGTTGAAAAGGAAATGACGCTCCGGAATCAGCAAATCAGCGCAATAACCCCGCTCGCCAACGATCCCGAAGTTCTGGAGATGGCGCCGTTCCTGCCGGTGGTTATGGAAGAGCTGGCCAATGGGCGGATGGATCCGTCGCTGGCGAACTTTCAGACACTCCGTGAAGCGTTGATCGTGGGTCTCTCAGAGATCGCATCCACTGATGCGGACCCCGCCACAGTGATGCGGCGGGTTCAGGACCAGCTGAAGGACGTGGATTTCAGCAAATGATTCCGAGGCCATGGATCGTCACCTCGGCGGAATAAACAGTTTCTGCCGAGGTGGCATAATGGCCCAACACGGCCACGCAGAGCGACAGAAGAGGAAACCCGTGTAATGAACATTCGGAACAACTTCTGCTGGTCACTTGAGAAAGGCGACCTGCTTCCCGTCCTCCTTATGACGCCGGCCATGCTGCTGATCGCCGGCGTGATGGTGATGCCGCTCGGCTTCGGGTTCTTCCTCAGTTTCTTTGATTTCAGTTTTGGCGGCTTCTCGATCTTGGATGATTTCGCCGGTCTGCAAAACTATGCGCGGATTCTTGGAGATGCCACCGCGAGGCGAAGCATATTAAACACACTGCTCTTCTCCGCGGGGGCGATTACTCTTGAGTTTGTGATTGGGACGATTATCGCCGTTCTCCTTTTCCATTTGTCCCGCCTGGCGGGCGCGCTGATCCGCCCCCTTATCACTATCCCGTTGCTTATCTCTCCGATAGTCGTTGGTCTCATCTGGCGCTACATCTATGATCCGCAGGGGATCCTCTACTGGTTCCTGGGATTGTTCGGGTTGTCAATCGCCCATTTTCCGGGTGTGACCGCCGCATCCACGGCATTGCTTTCGACTGTAATCGCCCACTCATGGGAGGTGGTGCCTTTTGTCGTAATTGTTCTTACCGCCGGCCTGGTTTCCATTCCCACCGAGTTGTACGAGGCGGCATACATGGATGGTGCGGGTGAGTTCAATATCTTCTGGAGGATTACGTTTCCGCTCCTCAAAGACGTCTACATGGTACTCCTGTTGATTAGCGGCGTGGATACCATAAAGATCTTCGATATTATCTACTCGCTTACAGGCGGTGGTCCGAATAACTCGACGATTTCCATCAGCATGTACGCTTTCAATCAGGCTTTTATGCAAACCAATATGAGCTACGCAATGACACTGTCTGTTTTCGCTCTGGTCGTCACATTCGCTGTCTTTGGCATCCCGTTCGTGAGGCGCAACAGAGTGAGGTCACACGGGTGAGACCTAGCGGAGCAACCGAATGATGCATAAGGGCCGCCGCTACCTGCGCGGATTGAACTTCTTGATAATCGCAGTTCTTCTCATCTTGACGCTTGTTCCCGTATACGTGATTGTGTCCAATTCCTTCCGCGAAACCTTGGCCATCAAGAGGATGCCTCCCGAGCTCTTCTTTAAGCCAACCCTCATTCACTTTCAGCGATTGATTCAACGGGACAATTTTCTGAAGTATTTTTTGAACTCAATTATCATCTCCGTATCGGTTACGGTCACAACCATTGGGCTCGGCACGCTGTGCGCCTATGCGCTGAAACTCTTCGTGTCTAGACTGGGAGAACGGCTCTCAAACATTATGCTGCTGGGCAAACTTGTCCCCTCCATAACCATACTGATCCCACTATTTCTAATGCTGAACAGAGTTCGGCTGACCGGTACATACTTCGGTCCCATCCTTGCCCACTCTGCGATGGGGCTCCCGTTTGTCACCTGGCTGATGGCCAGCTTCGTTCGGGACATCCCCCGAGAGATCCTGGAATCCGCACGGGTGGAGGGAGCCACGCGGATGCGCACCTTCTACAAGGTGATCTTCCCGATGTTGACACCAGCCATCGCCTCCGCGGTCATCCTCGTCATGCAGTTCTCGTGGAATGAATTGATGTTCTCCTTGCAGCTGACAAATATACACACCTATCCCCTCACGGTCGGGATTGCCCGGTACGTGGGGGCGGTGTCTGTTGACTGGGGCAAAAGCAGTGTTGCGGCGACCATAGCGATGGTGCCAATAATTGCTATCGGTTTCTTTATGCAGAAGTACCTCGTTGCTGGCATGACCGCCGGGGCCGTCAAGAGCTGAACCCTTACACGAGTTCTTACAGGCACACGGGAGCAGAGAATGGAATCACAGAGTTTGAACGGAAGTTGGACCGTGCGGGACTCAGGAAAGAACAGATCCGTGCCAGCGACTGTCCCGGGGTGTATCCACACGGATCTGCTTGCAGCAGGGCAGATAGAGGACCCGTTCTACCGCACCCAGGAGTTTGATGCCTATTGGGTCGCGGAGACCGATTGGGAATACACCCGCAACTTCAAGATTTCGGAAACGTTCCTGGCTCATGAGAAGGTGTTTCTCGTGTGCCACGGTCTGGATACGTTGGCAACGATCCGGGTCAACGATAAGGAAGTGGGGCGGACGGACAACATGTTCCGGACCTACGAATTCGATGTCAGCAAGATCCTGAAACGTGGTAAGAACTCAATTCGGGTGTGCTTCGAGAGTGCCGTGCTTTTTACGGAACGGCAGAACACGGAGCGGAACCTTCCTGCGTGGAATCTGGACATCATGGTGGGCCACCCCGGTCACATTCGCAAAGAGCAGTGCTGTTTCGGATGGGATTGGGGCATACGCACGCCATCATGTGGTATCTGGCGAGACATCAACCTCGTGGCGTACTCCGGTGCTCGGCTTTCAGACATCCGGGTATCGCAGGAACACGAGAGTCGAAAAAAGGTGAACCTGACAGTCCAAATCGAAACCGAGATTTTCGGTGCTTCCGACGTGCAATCCACGGTTTGTGTTTCCCGCGCGAGCACAGTGGTCGCAGAAAAGACTCTGGCGCTGCCTACTGGCACCGGTGTTGCAACTTTGGTGCTTTCCAGCCCGGAACTCTGGTGGCCGAATACGATGGGGGAACAGGCTCTCTACGATGTGGCGGTAATGCTTTGCGACAGAGCCGGAAACGAGTTGGATTCCTGGACGCGCAAGATTGGTTTTCGAACACTACGTCTTGACCGCCGGGCCGATCAATGGGGCGAGTCGTTCAGATTTGTCGTCAACGGTATTCCATTTTTTGCCAAGGGAGCCAATTGGATACCCGCCGATGTCTTCAACAACCGGGTAACTCCGGATCGGTATCGAGATCTCATTGAGAGTGCTGCCAGCGCAAACATGAATATGTTGCGCGTTTGGGGCGGGGGGATCTACGAAGAAGAGGTGTTTTACGATCTCTGTGATGAATACGGCATCTGTGTGTGGCAGGACTTCATGTTTGCCTGTTCTACCTATCCCACTTTTGACGCAGGTTTTCTCGCGAGCGTTGAGCAGGAAGCGAAAGACAACATCCGCCGCCTGCGTTCCCATCCCTCTTTGGCTCTGTGGTGTGGCAACAATGAACTGGAGCAGGGGCTGGTAGGACCGGAATGGACCAGCACATCAATGAGCTGGGAAGACTATTCGAGGCTATTTGACAATATGCTGCCGAGTATCGTTCGTGAGTTCGACAGTCAGACTGACTATTGGCCGGGCAGTCCGCACAGCCCGTGCGGCGACCGCACAGATCACCGTAATCCGACGTGCGGAGATGCTCATTTGTGGGACGTCTGGCACGGTCTGAAACCGTTCGAGTGGTACCGCAGCTGCGAACACCGGTTCAACTCAGAGTTTGGTTTCCAGAGTTTTCCTGAGCCCAAGACAACCCGCGGGTACACCGATCCGGTTGACCGGAACATCACGAGCTACGTGATGGAGCACCACCAGCGAAGCGGTCCTGGAAACAACATCATCATGCACTACATGCTCAGCTGGTTCCGCCTGCCGACCGGATTCGACGAAACCCTTTGGGCTAGCCAGATCCTCCAAGGCCTAGCAATCAAATACGCCGTGGAACATTGGCGCCGGTCGATGCCTCGTGGTATGGGAACCCTCTACTGGCAGCTTAATGATACCTGGCCGGTAGCGAGTTGGTCGTCAATTGATTATCACCACCGGTGGAAAGCGCTTCACTACATGGCCCGGAAGTTCTTTGCGCCAGTCCTCGTTTCCGGGGTGGAAGACCTCAGGTCGGGAACGATTGACATCCATGTGACGAGTGACCGCCCGAGGGTGCAGGAACTGACTCTGCGATGGATCGTCACTGATGCTCGTGGATCTGAACTTGTGGCAGGTGAAAAGACAATTAGGACCGGCAAACATACGGATCGTAGGGTTCATGTGCTCAGGCTGAAGTCGCTCCTCGAGACACGCACTGTCCGCGATCTGCTTGTGTGGCTTGAGATCCACGATGGGAAACAGCGGATCTCCGAGAACTTGGTCACCTTCGCCCGGCCTAAGCATCTGGGGTTATCTCAGTCTCCCGGGGTCAGCGCACGAGTCAGGGCAAATCGGAACGGGCGCTTCACATTAACACTGAGGACCAAGGCCGCCGCACTCTGGAGCTGGATTGAGCTTTCAGAGAACGACTTCAGAGCGGATGACAATTTCGTTCACCTTCGACCCGGGGTATCGGTGCCTCTTGTCGTCAAACCGGCAACCGAATTAAGCACAACGGAATTCAGAGAGCAGTTAGTTGTCAGAAGTCTCGTGGATCTGAGTAGGGATCCCCCACGGGATTCCGGGAACCACGACGGGGCCTGAGAACAGGAAGACCGGTGCGTACCGTGAGTAAAGTCGGGCTTTTCACTCACATTTTTCCGGGCCCCGAAGCTTCCACAGCTTTACGGAGCTGATCTGGAACAGGCAGGGTTCCGGATCTCCGATAAGAAACATACATTTTCAAAACGAAGCTCAGCCTGGCAATCCCACCGAGCGCCACTATGATTGCGCTCCGGGTCCTTGTGCGTGTTCAAGAAACCTGCCTCTGGAAGGAGACGGGAGGAACTGTAGGGACATGCTCATCCCCAGGAACAGGCAGGGAGGCAGTTTGGCGAGTACAAGAAGTTTGG
>DATKWR010000733.1:0-6898 GCA_035529475.1 Sedimentisphaerales bacterium
TGGACTAATGCCAACATATTTGTTAGGATAAAGTCACTATGAAAAAACCGACAAAAAACATGTTCAACGTTCCCGTCGTCTATCACATCGGTTATCAGGGCCGAGACTTGGCGGGGTTCCTGGAAGTGCTCAAGACCAACCATGTCGACCTGCTTGTGGATCTGCGAGAAAAGCCGTTCAGCCGAGTCAAGGGGTTCTCGAAGAATCAGTTGGCGACGTCTCTGTCGGTAGCGGGGATCCAGTATCTCTGGCGCGGTGACAAGCTCGGCGGCTTCACGCTCGGCTACAACGATTGGGTCAAGTCGCTGCCGGAGATAGCAGATCTGGCCTCGACGTCGACCGTGTGCATCATGTGCATGGAGCGCAATCCGAACGAGTGTCACCGAAAGCAGCTTATCAGGATCCTCGAAGATGAGCATGACGTTGTGGGTGCGGCGCTGTAGCCGATAACTGAGGACAAGGGAATGTTCACAGGTTCAGTATGTGCCCAGGTTAGAGAGTGGTTCAAGAGCAATGCCACGGCCTTTGCCGGCAAGCGGGTCTTGTGTGGATGCTCGGGCAATTTCACAATAGAAACCGTCTTGTCTCAAGTCGCCGCCCCGCCAGCCGAAATCATTTCCAACGATGTCTCCCTGTACAGCTCAGCACTTGGAGCGTTCTATACGTCGAGTGAGTCACTACACCTTACCATCAAGCAAGAGGAATTCGAGCGACTGCGACGATTCATGGGATCGACTTTGGACGCCGCCGCGACTATGGTTGTCATGTTGGGACTGGCGCCGTTTGCGAAAGGCAAGACCCCTTACCATCGACGCCATGTCGATATAATTCTCGGCGAATTCGAGAAGTACCACGAAATTGCCTGTGAAAAGCTAAAGGCTCGCAAGTCGCTACTGAGGATTTCGGAGTACCGAGCCGAAGACGTCAAACACTTTCTATCTGCACGGCAGGACGGAGAGGTATTCCTGTCGTTTATGCCGACTCACCCAGGGGGCAACGAGTGTCGGTATAAATTCCTTGACGACATCTTTTGCTGGCCGGGACGCCCGAAATGCGAAGTGACGTCTGCCGAAGATGATTATGCCGCCCTGAAAAAAGCGAAAAAAGCTGCACGTGACATATCATATCGGGCGATAAAGAGCGGAAAATTGATAAAGCCAGATATCTGCCCAAAATGTGGCAGTTCCATTGACATTGAACACCACCATGAGGATTACTCAAAGCCGTTAGACGTTGTTTGGCTGTGTATAAAGTGCCACGCTGTGCTTCATGGGTCAATCTACGAGACAGGTAGGCCGGATAATAAGCAATTCTTGCTAAACATCTTGGCTGAAAAAGGCAATTACGTCCACGTCGACAACGTTCGGCGTGAGGGCATGAACATTGTGGCTATTGTGGAAGGCGGTCGCAGCACGCCGGTATTCATACATTCGGATATTGACGGCGTCGAAAGCCAAGTCTACTCGAGAGCTAAACAGAGAGTCAAAAGACCGTCTGTCCCTATTCTCGGTCCCGAGGAAGAAGCCCCCGACAGCGCGATCAGTCTGGTGATGCTCAACGCGGACGGTTTCGCATGGTTCAGAGATCAATATCTCAGTCAAGGCATTACGCCGGCAGATCCTCAGTGGCGATTTGGGGTATGTGTAGGCGGC
Organism: Sedimentisphaerales bacterium; assembly: GCA_035529475.1. Lineage (GTDB taxonomy): Bacteria > Planctomycetota > Phycisphaerae > Sedimentisphaerales > Anaerobacaceae. The sequence goes on from DATKWR010000733.1 coordinate 1,653, forward strand.
AAGCTGGTTGGGGTGATTGGTTGGAAACGCAACTTCGATGGTAATTGCTATTATCTCATGTGTGATGTGGCGCTCCCGAGCAGTCGGTACAAACGGCTCAGCAAGCTCATCTGTATGGTTGCCAACAGCCACGAAATGATGAGGGCGCTGCGACAGCAAACGGGGCGGTTCTGGACTACGTTTAGGACCACGGCGTTCACTCGCAGAGCGGTTAGTATGAAGTATCGCGGAGTGCTGGATCTGTTGCTTCGGGACGAAAAAAAGGGATGGTTGATCTATGAAGGGCGTTTCACTTGGACGCTGAAAAAGGCAGTGAAGAAATGGCAAAAGCTCGAAGCGAAGGATCGCTAGAAACTGAATTGCGGGAAGTTGACCCGAGAGATATTGAGTTGCTGGAACTCAATGCCCGGTACATGAAGGGCGAAACATTTGGCCGTTTGGTTGAGAACATCATGGCTGACGGCTGTTTGACTTCCGTGCCGCTGTGCTATCAACGTCCGGGCGGATTGCTCCGCTGTGTTTCGGGCAATCACAGGACTAAAGCTGCTATCGAAGCCGGGCTTGATAAAATCACTGTCCAGATAATCACTACCGAAATATCCGACGACGATTTTATCGCCAAACAGTTGAGCCACAACGCGCTTGTCGGTATGGACAACAAAGATATTCTTCGGCTGCTTTGGGACAAGATCGACTCTGTAGACGCGAAGCTGTACAGCGGCATCGACAAATCGATGCTGGAGAAATTAGACATGCCTACGATTCCCCCGGTTGACATGACCCTGGAATACGAGCAGGTCACAGTCCTGTTTCTTCCGCAAGAGAAGGAGCAAGTTGTGAAAGTGTTTGACGAACTCCGAAGACGATCAATTCTCAGTAAGGAAAATTGGGTAGAAGCTATCGAACATTACGACGAAATCGCCGGTGCTATCCAGGATCTGTGCAAGCGGGAGACGGTTCACAATTACGCGACCGTCCTCTTGCTCATGGCTCGATACGCAAAGGCTTATCTCGATATGATTGACGCGGGTGAAGTGACACTGGGGACACGCTCAACTTCCAGTTGAGAGAGGCGGTTCAAATCCGCATACCCGCTTTGAAAGGAGCAATCACAATGCGAATCCTAATAGACGACAGGAAAGAAACGATAAGCATTTCACAGCTTGACGCAGTTCACGGGGAAAAAAGCGAAGCGAGAAAAGGGATGATCTTCTATCCGCAATACTGCTATGCGTGCGGGTGTTCTTATGTGAGCGACAAACGTCACGCGATATGCTGGTCGTGTGGAGGGAAGGAAACAATAAATTGTTACCGGGAAAGATTTGGGAGTGACAATGCGAATCCTAATAGACGACAGGAAAGAAACGATAAGCATTTCACAGATTGACAAGGATCAGATGATCATGTTCGGCGCCGCCATCCGCCAAACCAGAGAAGCGGAGAGCGATTCCATACGGGAGTCGATGAGTAGCGTGCACATCCAAGTGACGCCGTCGATCGGCCGGAGGCAATGCACAGGGGAAATGCGAAACTTGACTGGAAGGCAGGTGCTCATTCTCAGATCAATTCTGTCTATAATGGCGGAAAGCCTGGCCGAGTGCTGCAATGGCAGAGTGGCAGACGAGCTGGCAAGGGGAATCGACTCGGCGCTTTTGAGTCATCCAGGCATAGGCCGAGCCTCGAGATCGTGAGCTTCGTATATGAGCACCGAAACGGCAAGGAAGCCAACGGAGCGGCAACTGAAAGCATGGCTTACCGCGGCCTACGACAAAGGCGTCGCCGATGGCGAGCGTAAGAAATGTCGCCATTGTACGAGCAAAAAACTCACCCTTCTCACAATAGCAAACCGCAACCTTTGGGAAATTCTCCAGGAACTCGATCGAGCTGAGCCTATCAATGGAGTGGTACTGTCAATTGAAATGGCCGACAACGTGGTCAAGGCTCTGCGCAGAGGCAAGAAGAACTTCAGGTACGCCAATATCATCAGGCGGCAAATCCGCGAATGCGATCGCACGTTTGACATTCTGATGCGTACGCTGCTCGATCCAGAGGAACGACCTGACAGCCAGGGTTAAGTTATTTCGCCTTTTTTGCCGTTTAAGTCTTTAATGGCAACAAAAGACGCAGACAAACCGAACCGGCAGCTAATGACGGTCCAGACTACGGAGAATCATATCCGGGGGGCTATCAATTCGCTCTGTGACCTGACAGAGCTGAGCACCGAGCAGGCAAATCTACAGGGCGATTGTGTCACGGCATTGCTTCATTTCCAGAGCAAGGAGCTGATCAAACTGCGGAGGATGGTGGAATGCCCCTGAGCAAGTACGCTACGCACATAGAGCCGAATCTTGAAGTGATTGCGGGCTGGATCAAATGCGGTTGCACCGAAGAGAGTATCGCTGCAAGATTGGGAGTTGGCATATCGACGTGGAAGCGACACAAATCGACTGAGCAGAAATTGCGGGATTGTGTCAATCTGTCTCAGCAACAGGCTAACGCCCTGGTCGTGAATAGCCTGTACAAGAGAGCTATTGGCTACGATCTCGAAGAGCAGCACGTGGAACTCATAGAGACAGGCCGGAAAGATTCCAAGGGCAAGCCCATTATACGCAGGCGGATCAAGAAGATTCCCAGGCACGTTCCCGGCAATGTCGGGGCACAGCTTGCGTGGCTGTTTAACCGAATGTCGGACAAATGGAGAGATAAACTTAGGATCGAGCATAGCGGTGAGATCGGACATAGCGGCGTCCTGCTCACCGAGAAACCGATTGAGTCGACGCACGAATGGGAAAAGTACGTACAACAATTGAAAAACGAGGCGGACGAAGGCAAGCCCGAACGCGACAGCGACAGGAAACAGCCAACGTCATCTGGGCGCCTCAGCCCGGCAGCCAGCAGGCTTTCTTAAAATGCCCTGTGTTCGAGTGCCTCTATGAAGGGACGCGAGGGCCCGGCAAGACCGATGCGCTGTTGATGGACTTCGCGCAGTTTGTTGGGCGCGGGTTCGGTCCTGCATGGAGAGGGATTCTGTTTCGGAATCACTATCCCGATCTGGAAGAGATCGAGGTCAAAAGCAAGAAATGGTTTTATCAAATCTTCAAGGGCGCCGAGTATAAGAGCGGGCAGCATCGGTGGGTGTGGCCGGATGGAGAGCAACTACTGTTCAGGCACGCGGACTGCCTGGACGATTACTGGAAATATCACGGCCATGAATACCCCTGGATCGGTTGGGACGAGTTGAGTGCGTGGTCCAACAGCGATTTGTATATCATGATGATGTCTGTCTGCCGGTCGAGTGACCCCTGGCTGCCTCGGCACTACCGATCGAGTTGCAATCCATACGGACGCGGCCACAACTGGATCAAGCTGCGAATGATAGATCCTGCGCCTCGGGGAGTGGTGGTCAGGGATGAAGACGGACGGGAGCGAGTGACGCTTCACGGATCGATCATGGAAAATCGGATACTGCTGCAAAACGATCCCGGCTATTTGAACATGTTGAGGGCGCAGACGGGCGCACGCAGGGCGGCGTGGCTCGAAGGCGATTGGGATATCGTCGCCGGCGGCATGTTCGACGACGTATGGGATCCGGCAGTTCATGCCGTCACTCCGTTCGAGATTCCGTCAACGTGGCGGATCGACAGGTCGTTCGACTGGGGAAGCGCCAAGCCGTACTCGGTCGGCTTTTGGGCCGAATCGGACGGGTGCGATGTTAAGCTGCCGAACGGCTCGGCGATGCCGACGCAACGGGGTAGTCTATACCGGATCGGGGAAATATACGGCTGGACGGGTAAGCCGGACGAAGGGACGCGGGAGCTGGCGACGGAAGTTGCGAGGAAGATCCTGAGCTTTCAGACAATCCTGCGCAGGACCGTAAACCCCGGACCGGCCGATTCGAGCATCTTCACTGTCGATAACGGCAATTCGATCGCCGGGGACATGGAGAAGGTGGGGGTTCGCTGGCTGCCGGCAGACAAGGCGGCCGGAAGCAGGATCAACGGTTGGGAGATCATGCGAGATCGGCTGGCAAACGCAAAGAAGCGGGAAGGTCCGGGCCTGTTCGTATTCGATACGTGCCGGCAGTTCATACGGACGGTCCCGGTGGCGCCTCGGGATCAGCGAAAGCCAGACGATTTGGATTCTTCGGTCGAGGACCATATTTGTGACGAGGCGCGCTATCGTTGCTTGGCGAAACGTCACAGTATGACGGTCAGGCAGGCGGGATAGATCATGCGAGAACGCAAAGAGAAACGTGAGATGGAAATAAGGGTGGTGGCGGTACCTAACGAGGTGACAAGACGAGTTGATTCTTGTGTGAACACTGAGGATGCACAATGGTAGAGAAATGCGAGGAACACAGCGGCTGCATACAAGCGATTAGTAATCTGCAAATAAGCGACAGGGATCTATGGAGCCACGTCAATACAATCGAAGCCGCATTGCCGAAGCTCGTTCCGATTTGGGTCACGATAACGCTCACTATCATGGGGGCCCTGACGGGATCGGCTCTGACGTTCGCAGGGATGATTAGTAAATTTACGGGAAACTGAAATGGCAGACACACAAGAAGCAAAAGTTGACACTCCGTGCAGTCAGTACGTGGCGATGAGTCGGCACTGGCCGCTGATAGACGATCTGCTTAGCGGATCTCAGGCGATGCGGGATAACAGGACTGCATACCTGCCGAAGTTTGATAAGGAAAAGGACAAGCATTACGACGCTCGCGTCGAGAACTCCACACTATTCAGCGCGTACGCAGATACCGCCAAGACGATGATTTCCAAGCCGTTCGGCAAGCCGGTCGTCATCCAGGGAGAATTGCCGGATCAGTTGGCAGATCTGGCAAACGACGTCGACGGTCGGGGTAAAACGCTGATGCAGCTCGCTCGGGAGCTGTTCGGTCATTTCGTGAATCGCGGGATAGCGCATATACTGGTCGACTACCCGGTGACGGCTGAACCCGATGGAGCGACGCCGAATCTCGGAGCCGAAAGAAGTGCCGGATTTCGACCACGGTTTATCGCCGTTTCCCCGGACGATCTTATCGGCTGGCAAAGCGAGAATGCCGCGGGCGGCAGGCCCGTCCTCTCCAGAATCCGAATTGTGGAAACACAAGTCGAGCCCGATGGTATGTGGGGCGATAAAATCGTTCACTACGTGAGGGTGATCGAGCCCGAGGCGTGGAGTCTCTGGCGCAAGGTCGAAGATGACTATGTCGAGGTCGAGAATGGAATCAACAGCCTGGG
>DATKWR010000734.1:0-15057 GCA_035529475.1 Sedimentisphaerales bacterium
CCGGTGGTGGCCCGCTTGAGCTGGACTGTTCGTCTTTTACATCCCCAGCGGCTCGCTTAATTCCTTTTCGTTGATCTCGTCGTAATTTGCCCACGAGAAGATCCGACTCCAGAAGAGGCCAGTGAGCCTTACAATCCTCAAACGAACAAACCGAAAGTTGTTGCCGGATAAACATCTTGTATATCAGAAGATCTTCGGATTCAAGGCGCTGCCTTGCATAGCGCGGGATAAGGATATACTCTATACCAAAGACCGATTCCAACGTTCTTCCCAACACCCAAAACAGCCAGGGCAGATCGCTCGCATTTGGCAGACGAAATCCCCAGGGCGGCAACAGCCGCTTTATGTTTATAAAGGGGAAAGGTGCTTCTGCAATTTGTTCACCTTTGCTTAGAGCGACATTACATTCTTCCAGAAAGTCGATTAACTGCCGGGCTCTTGCCTGCCAGTGTTCTTTGTGGACCAATCCTGTTTTCCACATATCTCTCACGCCCTCTGTCCGTTGTTCATGTCTCCGATCTGCCTCATGGTCAATTTCCCGCATCAGCATCTCTGCCAGTTCAAAGAAGGTAGTTCTGACCGCTTCCTCCTGCGTCAAGATTCGCGTATCAATGAGGAAACGCCGAACCAGCTGCTTGAACCGATTCATATTTATATCTGAATCGTTATCTCTGAAATAATCTCCCCATCCAAGACCAAAATCCACACCTAGGAGCCCAAGACAGCCGATCCGGCGAGTGAGAGAATCACGGGTCAAGAACACTTGATTTTCATTAAGAGTTGCCGTCTCGCTATTGTCTCGGTCAAAGGGATACAACGGAACGATAACGGGCGGTGATTCCGTCTTCGGTGTACTTGTCAATTTGCATGTTTTCGTCATGACTCACCTACTTTCACGCCCGGCGGCCGCAGGCGTAGGTGGCGGCCTGCGGCAAGCCAGGCAGTTTCGTTATCGAGGAGCGACCCCGATGAAACCATTCTACTCTCTCGGCCGGGCCCTATCAAGCCCCAAAAAAAGTCAAGCCACGGTCAAGCTAAACGGCGTGATCTCAGAAAAGCCGCGTTTTTGAAGTGATAATGCAGAAAGTGAGAACGCTGGACGTTGATTACTAATCATTTGAGACGAGATTGTCAAGCACGAAACTCACGGACCAAAACAGGCGATACCGCCATCCTGCAGCGCCATATAAAGCCGTCCCGCCGCGGCGGCCAGCCCATCAAAAGCTGGCGGCGAGGGCAGACTGTATCTCCACATTTCCCCGCCGCTTGTCCGATCAATGGCCAGAAGTACAGCTCCTTTTCTGCCTTCAAATGCTCCGAGAGGGTCCTGTGGGTCAACCACGTCCGGCGGACCGGCGATAAACAGCAGGTTCGGAGTTACAACCATCGCGTTGACGCGGACGGGCAGGCGTTGGGCCCACGTTTGTCTTCCGGTCGTCCTGTCAATGCCGAACAGCAGGTATCCCTTTTTGCCGGGAGTGAAGTAAACGTTCGGGTCAAGACCTTGCAGCGAGTCGAACATCCGGACAAAGTAGGCGGTCCGTTCATCGTGTACGATCAGCCTTGCGTAATTGTCGGCGCCGCCGAAATACCAGGGCGTGCGTTTGAAATAGGAGTCGTCGAGCAGGGTCGCCTTTGGAGATACCCGGTCGCTGGTTTGCCGGGGCGGAAGGTCCTGTTTTTCGAGCTTGCCGCTAAACGTCAGCTCCCGCATATAGATGAGCCGGCCATCACCCTGAAGGATGTCCGGCAGCGCACCCATGGGAAGCTGATAGTTTTGGGAGATGTTGCCGACGTTGTAGTGCGGCCCCTCCAGCTTCGTCTGGCAGCGAAGCTCGCCGCTGAGGGCATCGACGCCATAGAGGTAAATACCGCCGTCGAGCTCGGACGACCGGCCGGCGGCGAAATAGGCGATACCGTCCTGGACCAGGACGCTGCCGTGAACGGGCCAGGCCGATTCAAGCTGGCCAAAGGCCCCGATGCGCCTGTCCCGAGGCGCGGCGGCGAAACGCCAGAGGCGGGCTCCGTCGGCGGCTCGCAGGCAATACACCCAGCCGTCGCGCGACCCGAAGATCACCGTGCCCCGATAATAGGTCGGAGGCGAATCGACTCTTGCGCCGGCCGCGGATTCCCAGATCTTCCGCCCATTGTTACCATCCAGCGCTGCCACGTGATGTTCATCGATCAACGAAACGAAAACCCGGCCATCCGCCACTACCGGCGCCGAGAGTTTCCTGCCGACCGTGCTTTGCCAAAGCAATTTCAGTGCGGCGGGCACCTCAGTCTGCGCGGCGCCGCTTCGCAGCGAGTCGTGCCGGTAGGCGGGCCAATCATTCGTCGCTCGTCCCCCTGCTTCCGCAGGGGCAAGCCTGTCCCCGCGCAAGCGGGGATCGCTCGTCCCTCGTATTTGTCCGTATGCGGGGCCCCGTTCGAGCCGTTCAGACACTTCGCGTTCGGCCCGACGGTATTGGGAAGGAATCCGTGGGGCCAGGGCGTTCATTCCATTGAGTTTCTCCTCGATGTAGCACACGCATGGGTGGGGCGGGGCGTATTGCAGGCCGTTGGCCGGCATCATTCCAACATGGCACGTTCCGCGGACCCAGTTATGGATGCTGTGGTTGCCTTCTTCGAGATCGACAAACTCGCTGCCGCGCCGGCTCGCCAGGATATAGCGCACGGTGGCCTTGTTTCGATAACAGCGATGATGGTGATAGGTCTTGAAAATATTGCCCAGCGGAACTTCTCTGGTGAGCTTGCCGGTATGCAGGTCGTAACCATTGGCACTCACGGGCCAGACGCTCATGCTCTTTGTCGGTCGGCCGTCCGTTTCAAGGGGTTCTCGTACAGTCTCTGCGCTCCAGGTCCAGACCAGGCCGTCGATGACGAAGACGTCCTTCCACTCGAACCAGAGATGCTGGAGGAATTTCTTGGGCTGCTGCCAGAGGATTTCACCCGACCGGGCCGAGAACGCGGCGAGCTGGTTGGGGCTGGCGTGCACGACGGCGCCGTCCCGGACGATCAGCGTGCCGCTCCACAGAGTTCGTTGGGCATTGATTCCACCGGCCTTGAAGTCCGCTTCGACAAGTGGAAATCGTGCGCGCCAGCTTTCTTTGCCGCTCTTGAAATCCAGGCACACAACGTCCTGGCCGTCCAGCAGAGCGACGACCGCGCCGTCTGTTGCGATGTTCAAGGTGGGATCGACCTCGGCGGGCGGCACGCTGCCGTGCATCGCTGTGAAACGGTAGTAATCGGTGACCGTTCCACGGTAAGAGTTCTCGCAGGTCCACAATGTCTTGCCGCTTTGCGCATCGACCCTCTTGATCCTTGCCCCGTCGTTTTCGAGCACGGTCAGGATCAGCGAGCCCTCGTGGTAGAGGATCTCAGCGGTCCGCGCCGTCGCGTCATAGGTCTTGAGCAGTTTGCCCGTCCCGCCGTCGATTTCGCTGACCGGCGCTCGATACCCAAGTGTAACGTACAGCTTCTCTGCGACGGCCACGAGCCGCTTCTGAATGTTGAGCGGGATGTCACCCGGTCGCGGGCTGAACCACGAAGGCTTCCACGCCCGCCAGCCCCAATCCTCGATAGGGACCTTCCAGAGCAGGACGCCGTTGAAGGCGTCCCTCGCCGTCAGGAACCACTTGTCGGGCAAATCGTGGTCGCCGACAAGGCTGATCGGCGCTTCATCGGCGATGTAGAACAATCGGCCGCGCGAGCTGACCATCGTCCGGACGCTCGAATCGCTTTCGTGGGAGCGCAGCCACAAGGGCTCCGATATCCACTGATAATGCTCGGGTGGGCCTACCACCCGGTCCTGGGCCACGGCGTTGCCGTCGGCGCCGTGCAGATAGTGCGTCCATTCGTCGATGTCCTTCGGCCAGGGCTTGACAACTCGTACCCACGTGGCGGCGTCGGTCAGCACCTGTGTTGCTGAAAAGCCTGATTCGGAAAGTTTCGCCGTGAGGGTCTCGATCCATCCGGTTTCGGTGTTATCCGCTGCTTGTGGATTGCCGAAGTAAGCCGCCCCGAGCGGCGCGAGCACGCGAAAGACCTCGTCAATCGACAGTCCTTGCGAGGCGGCGTCGGCGTAATCCTGGACGACGACGATGTTGATAAGATTCTCGGCGTAAGGCAGATACTCGTATGTGGATCGATCCGCGGAGACCAGGCCGTAGGCGCCGCCGGCCCGCAGAGCCGAGCGGGTCTGGTCGAGCGATGCCTCATCGGGAACCAGAGCCTGGACTACGTATGGACCTTGTTTGGAAACAGCAAGGGCCAGGTCACTGGTTCGCCCGCCCAGGACGACGCAAATGCCGCCGGGACAACCGCTGGAGGCCGTGATGAGCTTCGCGGCGGCCGGCGCCTGGGACGTGCCTTGTGCAAAAGTTGGTAACGCACTTAGGCAGACGCCCAGAGTCATCTGCATCATTCGGGATAGTACTGCGTTCATGTCCACCTCCATAATCTCCGGCCAACGACAGCCTGCGAAGCTGTGCCCACATACACGGCGAAAACTTTCAGACGTGTATGATATCAGGCGATCTTCGGAATCTCAACGATCTGTCCGGCGGATTTCACGGATTGTGTTGCCGGCTGTGTGCTCGCCGGCAACACCGCCGGATCACTTCGGATCGATTGAGATGAGGTTCGCATAAGAGAAGAACTTGTCCGTCTCTTTTGGGAATCTCAGCACAAGCCCCGAAGGTTCGGCCACTATGAGCCGGCCTTCTGCGACCTGGCTTTTGCCCGGAGGTGCTTTTACAAAAGTGACGGCCACCGGACCGCCCTCGAATTGTGAAAGCCAACACCTGCCGGGCGATTCATTCCCAAATCTGGATCCGGCAAAGGCTTGCACGGCCCACCAAACCGCCGCAACCGCCACTGCCACAATCAAAATCCTGCCCGTCGTCTTGGACATTGTCATATCGGATTGCTCCTTTCTCAGAAACTCCTGCCTTCCCCCAGACTTTCGTTGCCCGCGTGTAATTGCCGGGCCGTATCGCAGCCAAATTAGGCCGGCGAGTGGCTTAGAGCGTCGTAGTGGGCCAAAATTCGATCCAAGGCGCTCGATCCATTCAATAGGGTCTCGCCCTCCTTACGAACCCCGCTGAAGGTCGAAAGAATATACTCCACGTCCGGACGTTTGATTCCGTAGAGCAGAAAGAAGGCCGCGTCGAGCTCGGCCATAAGGTCGAGGCGGTCGGCGGGGTCCCATTTATGTATCCTCGGCTCGAAATTCGCAGCCTCGGCCAGCGGAATCATGTCGTTGCTCGTGCAGCTCAGTTTCAAAACACGATCCGAAATCCATTTCTCAAGCGTTTGCTTCTCGTTCCAGGGGCATTTCTGCTTGTAGAACTCGGGCGGGAAAATTGGCAATTGTTCGACGATAAAGAAATTCAGATGAACTCCCCCAACCTTTTGACGCGCAACAAAGTCCATGCAGATACTATTTAGGTTAGATAGCAAACAGCATTTGGTTCTATGGGAAATATTGTCGCCGGTTAATTTCAAAGGAGCAGAATTAAGCACACCCGCTTTTGGGATAAACGCAGCAATCATTGTTCGCTGATTCGTGGGACTTGTTATATCTTTGTAGGAAATATATGCTGGGTCATCTCCGTTCTGTAAACGAGAATCCACGCTGTTTTCATCGACCCACCATCTTGGCTCAACGGTAAATTCTGGATTTTGGTGCTGGACGAGAGACGTTTCATCCGTTTGCCCCTGTCGCATCCAGTTTGATTCATCGACGACAACACTTGCAGCGCGATGGTCGAACATCTGAATCATTTTTGCTTCGTAGAGCGGCAGGAAGGTCTGTTTTCGCTTTTTCCAGATGGCCCCGTCGCGTTTGAAGCCGTCGGCCTTCAGTTGGTCTGCGGTATGGAATAATTCAGCGTCGTTGGTTTGATGAAACATGGTAAAGAATCTGACACCCCAGGGGTTGCCGCCTTCTTTTCGCGTCTTGTTGATAAGAACGGGGACGCGCTTATAGACGTATTTGGTGAGATTTGCGTCGCGCTTGGAGCGGAAAACGGGGCAGGTCCGCGTATTGGGGTTAAGGAGCTTGAAGTCGCTGGCTGATAGGGCAATGTGCCGTTTATTGCCTTTGAGGTCATCCATCTTATGGGCGAAGAACACAAAGTCGGCGGCTTTGAATTTGGTCCCGGACCCGCCGAAGAGAAGGACGGAGAATTTATACGAGCGATGAACATCTGGGAAGACAGGTGCCTTATTTTCAAAGTCATAGAGACCCGACAGGACTTGTGAATTGACGAGTTCTGCAAAGAAGGCTTCGTTGGTCTTGTCGGTCGCGATGCCCGTAGGAACGAGAAGACCGACGCGGCCCGTGGGCGAGACAATGGTGTGGGCAAGCTCAGCAAAAATCTGATAGCAGTTAACGTCACCCTTACCGGTGAGCGGGTAACGGCCACAATTGCGGATGTAACCAAGAGAGCCGTCGGCCTTCTTGCCGGCGTCGAGGTACTTCGCGTAAAGATCGGGATCCTTCGTCTTGAGTTCCTCGATGAGCTCACGACGTGTTGCCGCGCTTGTGGCGGAGGCAATTTCGGGAGCGGAGAGGTCAAAAAACTCTCGTTCCTGTAGTTTCATTCGTTCCCAGGGGGGATTGCCGATGACGCAGTCGAAGCCTGGATTGGGGCGGCGGAAGACATCCGAAAACGTTTCTTGCCAGTCAAATGCGTGAGGATCGACGGTGGCCTCTGAGATCAGCGAGTTGCCGCAGATGATATTTTTTGAGAGGTCCGCAAGCGTCTTGCCTCTGTGTGCCGAGCGCAGCCAGAGAGCCAATTGCGCGATCTCGACGGCTTCAGGCGACAAATCGACGCCGAAGAGGTTATCGTGGAGGATAAAGTCGCAGATATTGTCTCGGAGTTGTTCGGCCATTGCCGGCTCGTGGATGTCGAGGACGTTGAGGATTTCTACGTATTTATCTTCAAACACCTCGTATGCGCGAATCAAAAAGGCACCGCTGCCGCAGGCGGGATCGACGACTTTGATATCGCGAAGCTCCTCGATGGCCCTTTCGGCGAAAGCCGTGACCCTGCTTTTCTCGGTCGCTGCATCGATTTCGTCAAGGCGGATGCCAAAGTCTCTTTCGAGCGTACCGATTCTCTCATTGATGATCGTTCCGACGGTATGGTCTGTAATAAAGCCGGTGAATTCCGGCGGCGTGTAGTAAATCCCGCCTTTCTTTCGTTCGGCGGATTTGGCCATTTTGGGACGGGGCGTCTGATCTGCTTGCGGCTCGAAGACACCGGTAAGGCGGATTTGCTCAATGTCGTTGATGGACTTCTCGAAGAGGTGTCCGAGGACATCGACATTGATTTCGTGGGCGAAATCGTAACTGCCGACGGTCTTGAAAAAACTAGTCCACTCGTCATCGAGCTGGAGGTCGTCAATGTCGGGGTCTTTGCGAAACAGACCGCCGTCATAGGGTGGGATTCCTCGGTGTTCATTTCCTTCGTCGATGCTGCTGAAAAGATCAAGGAAGTTCTGCCACCTGGGATTAGTTACACGATGAAACGGCGGGACTTGTTCCGAGGCATTCTTGAGCGAGTCCTCCGGCAGCATGTTCCGGTCTTCGCAAAACGCAACAAAAACGATGCGGTCGAGCAGTTTCTGAGCGATACGAATCGCTTTGTCGAGAGGAAAATTGCGTTCCGCCCCGGAAAGATAAGCAATCAATTTCAGACGTTCATCATGGTAGCGGGCGTAAAGTTCATCTCCAACCTGGCGTTCTCGCGTGAGGCATTTTTCCAGCAGGGAATCCGCACGCGGCATTCTGACCAGCGGCGTGGGCAACAGGCCGCCTTTTTCGAGAAGGTAGTAGAACTGCAGGAAGGTATCCTTCTTGCGTAGGTCCTGCAACGTGAAGAGTTCGTAAATTCGTGGCGTGTGATTGCGATGATAAAGGCGGAAACTGACATAGTTGCAGACAATCCCCCAGGGACACTCCGGCCGCGCGTTAAGGTAGTCCCAGCATTGCTGGACAGCGGTACGACCGTTGACGCGGTCCCTGTCAACGTTTGCCGTGGGGCCTTTGATCTCTATCAGTGCGCGGACTTGCGGCTTTACGCGGGCGCCGAAAATGCCGATTGCAGCGTCCGCCTGGCCGCCGTTGACGGAGAATTTCTGCTGAAAGTTCCAGCGTTCCTTGTTGTCCGCGAAGAAGTCGTACCCGAGCGCATCGCCGAAAACCTCCTTGCAGAATTCGCCCTCGATGGCGGTTTCTTGCATTTCCTTGAGCTTGCCGCTGGAATCGATATCCGCCCATTTGCAGATAATCTCATGGGCGCGGTTCAGTTCGGGACCCTCAAGGAACTTCTGGGGCGCCTCAAGAAACCTGGGCAGGAACAGGCGGCGGGAACGACGGCCCTCGCCATACCGGGCTTTGTCCACTTCCGGGAAGAGATGTTCGCCTTTCGGAGTCATTGTCGATCTTCCACTTGCCAAGGGTCGCCATTTACCTGCGGACGGATCAAGAACTTGATTCTACGCGAAAAACGGCCCAGAGCAACAAGAAAAAGGGATCGTTCCGATAGCGGACATTCAATCTAAATGCCCCGAACAGCATGGGCAGTCCACGGGACCCCTCACGGCTGAAACCCGCCCGTCCTGCTTGCTCCTACATGACCACCCTGTCCTTCGCCTCTCCCTAAGGGACGCCTTGCGGCGCACTCACGTTGGCGAGCCTGTCGAAACATAATCTCTAATCGACCCCAGGATTCGCTTGACGGCCAAGCTCTTTTCGTGTATAATAGATATCAAACTAAATGTGATCGTATATCGTATTTAGCATATAGTATGTCGTATAGTGAAAGGCGAATTCATGTCTCCGTGCCGCCCCGTCCGGCGTCCTGCTGACAGGTCGCGCTACACGGCGGGACCTGCGTTTCGCTCCGATATGGAAGTGTCAATTCGTGCCGTAGTGGCTATGAGTCGGTTTTGGAAAAACAAACCCAAACGCCTGCCTTTGGCCGGAAGCTCCAAGCACTAAGCCCCAAATGCCAAACGCAGGCCGGTTGGCAAAGCATGATTGTGTGAAACAAAGCCAATCTCGAAACAAGAGCTCATCCGAGTATTAGCCGGATGGAGAAAAAAACCGGATTTATTTTTGATATTCTGGGAAATTTCGCTTGACGAAGGAATAGTCAATGTGGTATAAATAGACAAGTGGAGCAGGTTGGCGTTTGCTGATTGTGGCTTCACAACGTGTTACTTTAAAGGACGCCTTACGGCGGTATCCACGGTTCCTGGGCAAATGCCTGATTCGTTATCAGGTAAGGGACAAAGATGGATTGAGGTAATGCGGCTCGAAATGGAGGAGTGGTATTAGGCAGTCAGCCGCCCGGCTCTTTAAGTCCGGCGGGGTGCTTGCCTTATGACCGCTGCCCCCTGCCTGCTTGTCAATGCTTTTCCATCCTACCTTGTCTCGTTAGCATGCTTTGTTTGATGTACTGCAGGGAGGGCCAGTGCGCAAGGCCCTTCTGTTGGAGTGAAACGGGACTTCTGCCCGATGCGCGATGTACGTAGCAATATGCTTCGTGAGAATGAAGCAAGGAGAATGGGATGAAGAGATCGACAGTGATCTGCGTGTCAGTGGGAGTGATTCTGATGCTTGCCACGGTCAGCCCGGCGGCCGTTACGAGTCTGCTGGGCGATAAGGACGGATTTGGCGTTGGATGCCCGATTGCGAACGGACAGCATTTTCTTGTCTATGGATACTACTGGAACGACTATCGGGCAGCGGGTGATCCGTCTTTCACAGACAACTGGTCGGAGGAAACAGGCGACAAGTCATGGACGCATACCTATGACTTGGGAGGTTTGACGCCGGGTTCGGCGACACTGGAGTTGTTCATTGCCGGTATCGCGGACTATGCCAATTGGAGCGCCGATGTCCGTGTGGATGGTACAAGTGTGGGAACCATTTCAGGCATCGGAGAGATATATCCGACGCGTTCAAACCCCATTACGAATGACATCACACGGCTCTTTACCTTCGATATTCCGGTGGGCCTGATCAATGGTGTCGAGAACGTCGTGATCGATACGTCCTACTGGGGTGATGGTTACATCATCGATTACTCCGAACTGACGGTCATGGCGGTCAGCGTGAGCCCTGTGCCGGCCCCCGGCGCTATTATGCTGGGCGGCATTGGCGTAGGCCTTGTTGGTTGGCTGCGCAGGCGCAGAACTTTGTAGAACTTGTACAAAAAATTCGAGAGTTGACGGGGCTGTAAGTTCGACCCTTGCAGCCCTGCCAAGTCTTGCTCTTCGAGTTTATGCACGACGGGGCGGCAAGGAATCGCTTGCTCCCAGTCGGTGTTTTCCTTACTTGCCGCTTACCTCTGTTCTCCATGCCCGGGTCGGCATCAACTCCCTGACTGATATAGCCGACACGAAAACTGGTTTTGGAATGGCGCCGTATCCGGACGACTTCGATTATGTTTCGGCTTCAGTCACGACGACGTTGAGTCGGCCGAGCTTGACGCCTTTCATGCTGATGAGGCTCTCCGCCATCTTCTCTATCTCGCCCACGAACCCGCGAAGCACGATAACTTCAAGGCAATCGTGCTCGTCGAGATGGATGTGAAGCGACGAAATGACGTGCAGGGAGGTACCCTCGGTGTGCGTGTGCTGAAGGTCGATCAGCGACTTGGTCAGCCTGGTTGAGTGATGGTCGTACACGAGGAATACGGCGGCGACCGCCTTGGCTTTCGGATGCTGCAAACGCTCCTCGCCGAGCCGCCGGCGTACAAGATCACGTAAGGCCTCGGACCGGCTTGCATAACCTTGTTCGGCGATGAGCCGGTCAAACATCGACAGCAGCTCGCCGTCAAGTGAGACTCCGATGCGTTCGAGTTCGGCCATTCGTTAGATGATCTCAAGCCGTCGCAGAATCGCCTTTGCCCAGCGGAGGCTGCGATACTGTGAGAGCAGCAGCAGCAGGAAGATCAGCACGCCGTAACCGCTGAACCTCAGATAGTAGAGGGCCATCGCAAGCGTGTCGCCGGTCTTCTCGGCGGCGTGCCAGCTCATCAGCTCGGCGGGGGTATAGACCGCTCCGGTCACGACGCCGCCAAAGACCATCTGCCAGGGCAGCAACAGGACGAGCATCAGCAGCGAGAGGAAAAACGCTCGACTGATGTGGTTTATACCGCCGAGTCGGCCGTGCATGGAGACCTTCAGGCTGAACATCAGGGTCAGGCAGTACAGCGAGGCGGTCAGCACAAGCACGGCGTTCGCCAGACGAACCATCCACGCGAATTGTTCCGCGGTGACGCCCGACAGGAAGTCCGCCGAGGGCCACGTGATCGCACGCTGCAACTTCGTCCCCGCTTTTTCGCCGCGGGTCGTTCGGGACGTAAGGTTGGGGTCGGCAGGCCGGTTGGGTTCGATCACCTGGTTTGGCTCTGCCGTCGTCTTATCGGGCTCTTGGTCAGGAGTCCCCAGGGCTGCCGGCTCGGGCTCAGCCGTTTCCTCGACCTCGCTGGGGACAGGCTTGGTCTGCTGGAGCGGTTCGGCGGGTTCCACCGCAGCCGGGACCGTGGGGGCAAGCTCCTGTTCGACGGGAATCTCCAGAACCTTGATCTCGGGTGCAGTAAATTCTCCTTCGCCAACCGGCTCGGCCGCCTCGGCTGACGGGCTGACCTGAATGTACCCTCGATCGACCAGCCAGAAGGAGACTTGCAGCAGCACAAGGCATAAAACGATAATGATGAAAAAGAAGTTCTTCCATCCCTTGAAGACACCCACCGCTTCGAGACTATCAGTGGTATCCAGCAAATCGTTCGGACCGGCCTGAATCTCATTCATCGCTATATCTCCTTCATCCTTACTGCTTCCATAGTGTTTATGCGAAAGTCGCCGGGTAGAAGCGGCCGGATGCGGCCACCCTAATCCGGCTCATTAACGCATTTCTTCGCCGCCAGTGCAAGGAATTTATTTCGACCCCCAAAAAAATCAGCCCCGTCAGACCCGTCCGGCAATTTGACACCGGCGACGAAGGCCAAACGGATAAGCAGAAGAATATCCTGGCCATCTGTGTTCACCCCGCCGAAAGAAATCAACGGTTCTTTGTTTAGCTGCGCCCCTCGATGAGCGCACAACTCATCACCGATCCGGTCAGGCGTGCCGGACCCCTCACCTACAATTCTGAATCGCACCCCTAATTTGCCGGCCGGGCTATTTTTCTTGCAAAGTGGGCCGGTGGAGTGTACATTTGCCATCCTCGATTCTCGCTTCTCGATACTCGATGAGCATCGGGAATCCGGCAGCCGCCGGAGAGGCGCCCTGTGGATGAGCGTCGATTATAGATGAATGATGAATTTGGAGTCGATAGATGAGTTTAGTCCGATGGTTGCGAAAAAATAACATGAAGCTGATGGCCGTCGTGGTGATCGCCCTGATGTTCGTCTTCGTCGCGGGAGATTTCATCCAGCGAGGAAATCGCCAGACAAGTACGCAAGTGGTTGGCTACATCGGCACACAAAAGCTCACCAACTACGACCTGTATGTGTCGCGCGGGGAGCTGGAACTGCTGCGGGCGCTCCGCGCCGATGATCTGCTGCGGGCCCAGGATTTGCAGGGCGTTTTCTTGGCGGAGCTGCTTTTTTCCGACCAAAGAGGCTCGCCTGCCCTTATCAGCCAGGTCAGATCGGCCATTCGCAGGAACCTGTACGCCATCAGTGATAAGCAAATCAACGATATCTACAGGCGTCAGGCACCGCCGCATGTTCTTTGGTCTTGTTTGAAAAATGAGGCCCGGCGGGCCGGGATCGGCATTCCAAGCGATCAGGCGGGCGAGCTGCTGGGCCAGGCGATCCCACAGTTGTTCGCCGGGCAGACGTATTCGCAGTTTATGACGGCGTTGATGGGCCGGCAGGGCATTCCGGAGCAGCAAATCCTTGCGACGCTGGGCGAGCTGCTGGCCGTCTGGCAATACGCCCAGATGATGTGCGTCAACGAAGGTCTGACCCGACAGCAGGTCATGGTTGAGGCCGCCGCCGAGCGAGAGAGCATCGATGCCCAGCTTGTGGAGTTTGAAGCCGAGACGTTCGCCGCCACTCAGGAGGCGCCGGACCAGGCGCAAGTGCAGCAGCAGTTCGACAAATACAAGACGTTTGTCGCCGGTGCGGTCAGCGAAGAAAATCCCTATGGTTTTGGGTACAAGCTCCCCGCTCGGGCGCGTCTTGAGTACGTGGCCGTCAAGCTCGACGACGTTCGCACGATTGTCACGCCGCCTACACAGGATGAAGTGGGAGACTACTACAGCCGGAACAAGGAAGAATTGTTCAGCGAACAGGTGCGGTTGGACCCGAACGATCCGAACTCGGAATTGGTCACCCGAACGAGAAGCTACGCCGAGGTTTCAGGGACGATATCAAAGCGGCTGTTGAGTGAGAAAATCAACGCGAAGGCCGACGGCATCCTGCAGGAGGCCAGGACGCTGACGGAAGCCGGCCAGACCGACGTGGCCGGAGCGACTGCCGAGCAGCCCGGGGCAAAGCCCGGAGATTATGACGCCGCGGCTAAGAAACTGAGCGAGAAGTACAAGATCAAGGTGTATGCCGGCCAGACGGGATTGCTGAGCCCGGCCGAGATGCAAATGGATGAGTATCTGGGGATGCTCTTCTTGCCGGGGTATGGGCAGAATCCGGTAAGACTGAACCAGGTGGTCTTTGCCGTCGATGAATTGGGCGCCAGCGAGCTTGGGCCGTTCGACGTACCCAAGCCGCAGATGAATGAGAACATCGGGCCCGTGAAAGACCTGATGACCGCAGCGGCGGGCACTTCACGCAGGATTCTGGCGGTTGTGCGCGTGATCGAGGCCCACAAGGCGGCCGAGCCCGAGAGCCTCGATGTGACTTTTAGCACGCGCGGGCTGCAATTCGACCCGAATGACCAAGAGTCCAAGGACGATACTTATTCGGTGAAGGAAAAGGTCGTGGAAGATTTGAAGGAGCTGGCCGCGATGGATAAGGCCAAAGCCGGAGCCGAAGAATTTGTGGCGCTGGCCGGCAAGGAGGGTTGGGACAAGGCGCTGAGCACGTTCGAAGAACGCTACGGTGCGAAGGACCCCAACAAGCCCGACGTGTTCAAGCTGCAGAACCTGACCGGGCTGCGCCGGATGTCACTGGCGACGCTGGAGACCCTGGCCGTACAGGGACAGGGGAACCCGTCGGCGGCGTTCTTCTTGAATGAGAGCCGTAAGAACCGGCTTTTCGTGGACAAGCTTTGTGAGCTTGTGCCGGCGGATGCGAACACGGCCGAAGCCCTGCCGGTGGTGATGGAATTCAAGCCGGACATGCGCTATTTCGCGATCAAGGATATCGCCGTCAAGCGGCTTTGGAAAGAGGACTATGAGCAGGCCAAGCCGATGCAGTTGTTCGGTGAAGAGCACGCTCAAGCCCAGAGTCTGGCGGCGATCCATTTCAACCCCGAGAACATCCTCAAGCGCATGCGCTTCAGATCGATTGAACCCGACGGAGAGACCGCCGATGCCAACACACCGACCGAATCGGAGGCGACATCCTGATGGCACAACGTTCGAGGGAAAACCACATTTTGTTTCTGTTGATTGTAGGACTGGTGGGCTGGCTCGTGCCGGGCGGCGGGCACGCCATGATCGGGGAAAAAAGACATGCGATTGTCATCTTCGTGACGATCGCCGCGTTGTTTGCCGTTGGGCTTTACATCGGGTCGATCGGCGTGATTAATCCGGTGAGCGCCAAGCCCTGGTATTTGGCGCAGATTCTCAATTCGCCGGCTGTGGCGGCCCTGGGACATGTCACGGCCAAGGGGGACTATGGCGTGTACGGAAAACCGAGCGAGATCGGACAGATATACACGAGCATCGGGGGTCTGCTCAATCTTTTGTGTATTGTCAACGCCGTGTATCTGGCGCATGTACGCGGCACCGGGGGAGCCGCAGACTGAAATGCCGACAATAGCAACATTTATGGTGGCCAGCTTCACGGTGCCCGAGAGAATCAGCGTCGATCCACGATCCATGCTGTGGCTGCTGCCGTTGGT
>DATKWR010000735.1:0-3479 GCA_035529475.1 Sedimentisphaerales bacterium
ATTGTGCGCTGGCGCTCCACCACCAAAGTCCGGGGTTCGAGGTTCAAACTGGGCGTGTGGAGTTGCTTCTTGAAGCTCCGGCCGTCAAAGGTGACATCTGCCGGTCTTTTCAGCTCACACAAGTCAATCAGCGTAGGCAGCACGTCAATGTGCGCTGTCAGATCGGAGACATCGGATCCATGCTTAATGCCACCTGCCGGCCAGTGTATGAAGAACGGCACGCGGTGCCCGCCGTCGTATGGACTACCCTTCTTGCCCCGCATGCCGGCATTGAAGACTTCCGTGCCCGCCGTGCCGCCATTATCCGTCAGGAAAATGAGAATCGTATTCTGCGCCAGGCCGTTATCGTCCAGGTACTTCCTCAGCAATCCGATGTTCTCGTCGATATGCTCGATAGAGGCATAGAAGTAAGCCGTCGAAAGCGGTACCTTCCCCTCGTAGTCCTTCAACCACGATCGATCGGGAATCGCATGCGGCGAATGGGGAACATAAGTGCTCAGATAAAGGAAGAACGGGGTTTCGCGATCGGCGCTTTCAATGAACTTCGTTGCATTCCTGAAAAAGACATCGGGTCCCCAGCCCTCGTGACGCTCCCACTGTCCATTGCGGATATACATGTCATTGACGCGGTCGTTGGTAAAATAGTCGGCCGTGGTTCCGGTTCCTCCGTCGCCTTGCCCCAGCCATTCGTCAAACCCACGATCCATGGGACGATACGGAAAATTGCTGCCAAGATGCCACTTACCGAAGATCGCAGTGCGATACCCGGAGGCTTTGAATGCGTCCGCCATGGTGACTTCGGTTCGGCGCAGAAAGTTTCCCCCGCAGATAGTGTGCCACACGCGGGCATGGTGAGAGTACTTGCCGGACATTAAGGCCCCTCGCGTGGGTGAGCAGGTAGGATCTACATGAAAATCGGTAAACCGAACCGCTTCGCTGTGGAGCTTGTCCAAATGAGGAGTTCTGACGATCGGATTACCGTGACAGGCCAGGTCTCCGTAGCCCTGATCATCCGTCATAATCAAAATGACATTCGGCCTGCGTTTCTCTCGCGCACCTGAGAACGCATGGGACGTGAGGACGGTGCCGCCCAGAACTCCCGCCCCAAAGACGGATTTGAGAAAAACCCGACGCGGCAGCGTGCTCTCAGATCGGCTGTGAATTTCAGATACCATCATTTTCTCTCCATTCTGGAATTACATGGGGCCGTCCGGTACGCAAACGGCAACTCGCATGTGCTCTACCGTGTCACTTCCTCCATAGCGATCCGCGCCCATTCCCAGAGCCTCTGCGGCTGGTAGCGGACCGTTGAGATATCTTTCATAATAATTTCGATGCGCGTTTTGCCTTCGGTGATCTCCATTATGCGGCGAAGCGCAGCCCGAGCCCGGTCCGGGCACCAGTCGTCTTCGGCAAGAATCGCAGGGCTCGGCTTGATACTGAGCACGTAATCCCGCCCCATCGCCGAAACCATCTTCTCCAGGTCACACCAGGGGCTGACGGATATCTTACGCAGATTCGGAATGCGGCGCAGCACGTCCAGCTTTTGGTGCAGCGGTTCGCAGCAACCGTAGTAAGTCAGTCCCCACCGCTTCAGCCAGCGCATCTCATGTTCGACAGCAAATTCCCAGTGCATTTGAGGTGAAACATCCGAGAAAATTTGAGCGTTGGAACAGCCCCACATGTTATGCGGCTTCACGTGATCGGCGTCACACTCATCACCTGGCAATTCGTCACAGTATCCGTACCCGCCGGAGCCGACCCGCATGTTGCGATTGTCGAGGGCCAACAGATTCTGCTCGACAAATTGATCCAGTTCGGTCATCCATGCGTCCACCATGCGATCCACTGCCGCGTGCACCATATCGGGCCGCAGCACAAGATCCATCATGGCCTGCTCAATGCCCCACCAGCGAATAAGGTAGTCCCATGGGGTAAACCAGATGTGCCCCTGCCCTTCCTTGCGCACCGGGAGAATGCCTTCGTATATATCGCACATCGCCTGATAGCGGAATGCCGTGGCCTGCTCGTCGTGCGTGACCTCCGGCATCTGTATCTTCTCAATATCCTTCGGCTCCTCGATCTGGATTTTGAAACGTCGGGACACGACATCACTGGTCTGGTCGGTCTTGACGATATCGACGTCTTCCACGATGCCGAAATCGGTCGAGTGAATCGCCAACGGACACGGCAGATAATCACTGACGACCATGTCTCCGGGCAGATGACGCCACTGATACAGTTGCTTGCGCAGATGATCCTCCTGCCCGCGCGCCCAGGCATGCGTGCATCGGAGGGTCAGTTCGTCATTGACATTCATCTCGTTCCAGCAGATCTCGTTAATCCATACCATGCAACGCGCGGAGTCAAGGTTGTTCAGCCTGGCCCAGAGGCTTGCTTTCTCCTTATGCACGGCAAGGGAGGCAATTTCCGCCAGCTCACCGGCGAGACGACGCAATATCTCTCGATCGCTCCTCGGCACGAGGATTTCTTCAGCAACGATTTGTTCCGGGACATGACTTGGATCGTGCAACATAGTACCGTTTCGTCGAAGTAGTCTGCGCGTTGGGGTGCTGCCCGGCAGACACCGTTAGTAGTCTTTGAAACCCGTCATCCATTCCGGCCAATCACTGTGTTCCACCCCGCCCGAGCGGGTCCAACTACTGTTCAAAACGTACATCTGATGCCATTTGAAGGCCCACATTTCCTTGAGTCCGACCTTTCTGACAGACCCGTCCAGGAACGCCATATTTATGTGTCCTTCGTGGCGGTTGAGGCAGAAACGGGCCATCTGCCCGCCGCTCAACACGTCCATGTAGCTCGGAGGCGGATCCGTGTGGTCTGGGTATCCTCCGATCCAGAGGCAGTCTGCAACAGCCGGTATGAGGTTTGTTTGCTTGACGTCAATCGTCTGGAAGTACTTCTCAGCGGCGTGGTGGGCGGTACCCTCAGTTTCGTCGCCGACCCAGTAGTTCTGGCCGTAGCTTCCAACATACTCCTTGCCCACAGGGTCAATGCCTCCCCATGCATAATAGGCCCCTCCCCGGCCTATGCCAATCCCGCCTCCTTTCTTATCAAGAAGCCGGGTGGCTGTGGGACAAGTAAATAGTTTCTCATCCTGGTAGTACGACGCCATCCGATCCATCCAGAGGTAGTATCCCCGTCCGGTGTTTACGGAAAAGCCGTCCGGGAAGCGACCTTCATTGGCGCCCGAGTACATCGAGAAGACCAGACTCCACTGATGCAAATTTGCCTGGCACGCAACTGCTCTTCCCTGTTTTCTGGCCTTTCCCAAAACCGGCATTAGAATCGCCATCAGCAAAGCGATGATCGCGATCACGACCAGCAGTTCTATCAGCGTAAAACCGTGTAGGGGCCTGGGAATAGAGGTATGCTTTGGCCTGCGATCTGTACATTGATGGCCCCTTTTAAGGAATCTATGATGAAAGAATCCAATCCCAGCAAAAGACCAGCCGAAA
>DATKWR010000736.1:0-3047 GCA_035529475.1 Sedimentisphaerales bacterium
TTATGTCAAAGCCTCGTAATAAATCAGGTCCATGCCCACGCACACGAGTTGGACATGATGCATTGATCCGTCGCGGGTGAGCAAGTCTGCGTCGTCTGTCCACGTCTGGGTGTCTTCATCGAACACCAAGTCAGGGTCGTATGCACCCGGTCTGGTCGCTGGGAATGTCGGTAGTGCATCAGCCATTAGCTTAACTCTTCGTAATAAACCTTACCGTTACCGGTACAAACAAGCTGTTGATGCCAGCGGCCGCCACCCGTCGCCACGTAGTCAGGTCCCCACACCCACGTACCGGGTTGCCATGACAGGTCTGGGTTGTAACCGGCCGGGCGGGTAGCGGGGAAAGTGGATAGTGCATCGGGAGGGGCCACGTACCCCGGCGGCGTGTACGTGCCTAAAGCTATCTGCCCAGCCTCAATGGTTGTTATGGCCCGGTTAAAGACCAGAAGCTCATCCATCCATGCGTAATGTGTTTGGGGATATAGATACTGGTTTAAGAAAGTAGTATAGCCAAAGGAAAGCCCGCTGCCTATAGGAGAGGTTTTCTGCGTAACCGAATTCACCACATACGTCTGACTAGAAGGCTCCCATATAAGCAATGTAATCGTGTGTGCCGTATTAGCCTCGTTGTTTTCAAAAATAACCGTGAAGTGGTACCACGCATTCGGTTGCATTATTTCAGGGGTGTAGCTTGACCAATCCTCAGCGACTTCGTAAGTTCCATCGTGTGAGGCTCCGGCATAGGTATCGCGAATGGTTAAGACACGTATCGCGTGGCCGAGGGTATTTTTTGATATACTGGTAAAATTGCGGGTATCATAGTTGTTCCATGCCAATTTTATCCAGTAAGCAAAGGCACATTCCGTTGTTACTTGGCCGCTCTTGCCCGGAAAGTCAATAGACAAATCAGCATTGCTGCGCGAAATAGCAGAAAAATCATTCCGCGCACCTGACCTACTATCAGCAGTCAATAATACGGAACCAAGGCCCTGATAATGGTCCCCATGAGATGTGACAGAGTATCCTGTTGCAGTCAGATCATTTGAGCCAACGAAATCTTCAAGAAGAGTATCGGGCTCAAAATTGTAGCCTGCTATCAGGTTCTCGTCATCTGTGAAAATATTCGCCATTTAAGTCGCCACTTGAATAAATGTGTGTGTGATACTGGTTATTTCTACGATGGGGAAGTTGCCGCCGACCTGAGTCGTGTACGCCAGAGCCGTACCCGGTCGCTGTCCCATACGCGCCCGGACCTCATCAGGATCGTAGGCCCTCATGTTCATCATTATGGGCGTCGTGAAGGGCGGCTTCTGCTCGAAGGCCATGTTCTCGGAGATCCCCGCAAGCGGCGGTTCGAGTTCAAGTACCCTTTCTGTTCGCTTCCTCGTTGCCATATCATGCTCCGTTAAAAGTTGTCAGTCCGTTGAAGTTGGAGTATGGGTTGCTGCCGTTGCCGTTGCCGTCGCAAGGGCCATCGGACCCGTCGCCGTTGTAGCCGTAATGGATGATCGGCTCACCGAGCGTGCGGTCGTGGTCGATACTGGATTGCAGTAGTACGGCGAACCTGTTTTGGTGCGTGACCTCGCTGCTGTCCTTCTCGCGGACCTCGGCTATTGCCAGGCAACTCTCCAAAAGTGTTTCCGAGTGAGCAGCCGATCCGTAGGGATACTCCAGCGTGGTATCGACGAGGGCGTTCGGCAGGATGTGATACCGATATTCCAACTCGAAGATGTCGTTCGGCGGCGGATAGAACATCGCCGTCCATCTCTGGGCCTGGGTAGCGCCGGTGGTCAGTGGGACGATCGCAGCTAAGTACGGCGTAGACGTCGATACGGATTCTTCCCGCAGGCGTCGTATCTTCGACTCGGACGTGAGTCCAATCCGGACGAAGCTACTTGAATCGACGTCGTATGTGAACTGGCCGTCCGCCGCCATGCCGCCGTAGTCCCAAGGCAAAGTGAACGTATCCTCAGAATCAATGGTGATAACGCCGGTCTCGGCACTGGCGTCCCCAGTAACGTTGCAGACCGTCGATGACGTGTACGCGTCGATCACATAGGTATTGCCGGTCGTGACGAACGTGATGGTCTTCTCCTCGCTCGTCGGGTAGAATATCGCTGCCGATGCCGTGAGGGTGGTGATCGGGGTGGCAAACGCTGCTCCCGTGGCGGTAATCGCATCCGCGGCAACGAAATCGTCCCAGATCGTCAAGGTGGCCTTCGGGCGCAGGAACGTCCATCGATGTGCCAGTGCCTGTGGATCTGTGCGTAGGGGGAAGTAGAACTGTCGCACGCCCCTCTTGATGATCGCCACGACGTCAGCGAGTTCGTCTGCGTCCCAGTTGCCGACCGTTCTGTTAAGGCCCAGGTATCGCCCGACTTCCGTCTTGATTTCCGTATAGCTGATTTGCAGCGTTGACTGGCTCATACTGTTACCTCATGGCTCTCTTTTGGTCTAAGACTCCGATTAAGTGGATCATTTTGGCTTTACCCAACCCCAGGTAGACATTGTGCTGGTAGCAGTCTCGCAGGTGGGCTTGTAGTTCGGTCGCTGACATGGACTGTAATTGCAGGTCCTTTTTCGCTCCCTTCTCTTGGCCGGGCGTGGCTGGTGCGTCCATGATGCCGCCTATTGCCTGCGGGGGATCGGATACCGCCTCGGGCTGGACAGATTCAGTCTCGTCTATCTCATCCTCTGACGTGTCGATAACCAGAGGCAGCGGGGCTTTGACAGCCGGCAGGGCCTCCGATATTGAGTTTGTGGTCGCCGCTACCGCTAACAACACCAAGTCCATCGGTCGAACTACTTCGGGTAGTCCGTTCCGGTCAGCGTAAAACTTTACGCGCTTGTATGCCTCTTTGACGATCTGCGGAATGGGTTGCGGGGCAAACATCTGTGTGAATTGCGCTTCTATGTTGTCGTTCATCTTCATGCTCCTTTGAGTTTGGCGTGATTGTATAAGGCGTCGGCGAAACACTCCGCCGTCCATTTGTCTTCGATTAGCTTGCGGCCTGCGTCGGCTATGCCCTGCCACTGAGGTGCATTCG
>DATKWR010000737.1:0-3711 GCA_035529475.1 Sedimentisphaerales bacterium
GAAGCCGTGCTCGATGATAAACTCGCGGATCTCGGCGTCAATCTTAACTTCATCCACCCGGCCTTTGTCGAAGTCGTAGAAGTGATTGAGGTCCTTGCCCATCACGTACTGCGGAATGAACGCATCCTCGGTCCCCTGCCATCCCCATTTGTTGCCGAACGCCTTGATGAAGCCGTGCGCCCGAGGGTTCGGGTTCTCTTCAATGGTGATCGTGCCGGTCCATCCATTCAAATCTTCGTCGTCGCTGAACGTTTGACACGACCATTGGCCCGTGAATACGCCTGTGAATCTCAATCGCCAGGTATCGCCGCCGTCATAGAACATGGAGCTGGTGACCGATCGGCCGGTTTTACGGTGTACGAATTCGACTTTCGTTTCAACGTCAAAGGGGTTCCCGTCAAAGGACGGATTCTTGACGCTCCACTCTATGCAGGGATACCACTGCGAGCCTGTCGTCTGCGGAAATGTCTTGTCGGCCGAATAAAGAGGCTTCTGAAGCAGCAGGACTGCAACCGCCAAGACGAAGTGATTCTTCCTGAGACGTGCATTCTCGTTCATCGAACGGTCCTCAATTCATAGAGATTGTATCATCTTTGTCGCTGACTCACAGCCGCCAG
The DNA here is from genome assembly GCA_035529475.1 of Sedimentisphaerales bacterium. Classification (GTDB taxonomy): domain Bacteria; phylum Planctomycetota; class Phycisphaerae; order Sedimentisphaerales; family Anaerobacaceae. Next base: position 618 of record DATKWR010000737.1, read on the forward strand.
GGGGCGCGCATGGGCCTGCTCTTCATCCTGTCGGCTTCAGGGTCGTTCACGAATTTCTCCTGCTTCGGGTCCCATTTGAGGGGGCGATTGAGCCAGTAGGCGATGTTGCCCAGGTGACAGACCGTCACGGAGCGGCAGCCGACCTCGGCGTCGCTGGCCGGCCTGTTGCGGGTCCGTATGCACTCCAGGAAGTTATCGGGGTGGTTCTTGCTTTCATACAGATGAATCTGGTCGGCTCCGATCCTTTGGCGCAGCAGCGATTCGGGCCAGGTGACAAGGTGGTCCCGGCTGACTTCGATCTTGCCCTCGGTCCCGGTGAACAGCACGCCCGGCACCTCCTTGCCGATCTTGTCGCGCGTCATCATCGTGCCGTTGGCGTACTTGTAGGTCAGCACTTTGTAGTCTTTGCCATCGGGCGGGATGATTTCCACCGGTCCGCTCTCGTCCATGCCCATCGCCCACTGCGCGACGTCGAACATGTGCGCGCCCCAGTTGGTCATCTCGCCGCCGGAATAGTCGCGGTAGGCCATCCAGCCACCCGGCGCGATCTTGGAGGTATAGGGCCTCCACGGGGCGGGGCCCAGCCACGTGTTCCAGTCCAGCCAGTCAGGCTCCGACTCGGCCGGGGCGTCGCATGACCAGGCGGGCGGGCCGCCCACGTTGACCGTGATGGATTTGACCCGGCCGAGGTACCCGTTGCGGGCCAGCTCGGACGCGAAGCGAAACTCATGCCACGAGCGCTGCTGCGTGCCGGTTTGGAAAATCCTGCCGTACCGCTTGACGGTATCGGCGAGCGTCCTGGCCTGGGTGATCGTAAGGGACAAGGGTTTCTCGCAATAGACGTCTTTGCCGCTCTGGACGGCGGCGATGGACGTCAGGACGTGCCAGTGGTCGGGCGTCGCGACCAGAACCGCGTCGATGTCTTCCCGCGCGACGAATTCCCGGAAATCGTTGTATTCAGCGCAGTCGCTGTTGCCATAGTGCTTATTGACGATGTTGCGCGCGTTGTCGCGATTGCGGGCATTCACGTCGCAGACCGCCACGAACTGCACCTGCGGCTTGCTCAGAAAGCCACCGCCCTGCACCCATATCCCGCCGCCGATGTGCCGCGTGCCCTGGCCACCGGTCCCGATGGCCCCCATCACAATTCTCTCGCTCGGCACGGCCCGCCCACCGGCCCCTATCGCCGATGAGGACACCACATAAGGCAGCGCAACAACCGCCGTGCTCTTGATAAACGTCCGTCTTGTTAGTCCGCTATTCTTCACGATTGCCACTCCTTACCATCAGTATATCGAGTCCAGAAACACCGGGCACCTTCACACAATGCTATGCGCAGCAAGAGCGGGGTCAATGCAGCCAGGGAATATCTTTCAGCTCGTAATGTTGCGGCTGCCACTCGCGGTTCCATTTGAGGTCCCACAACGTATAGAGCGGCACTTTTCGCACGGAACCATCCATAAAGCAGACGTTTATCCCGCCGCTGTGCCGGTCGATACAGAACCGCCATATCTGGCAGTTGGACGCATCCCGCGGAATATCGCCGGGGAACAGCAGGGGCTTCGGCGGGATAGGGTCAGTGTGGCGCGGCAGCGAATGCGTAAAAGCGCTGTCGGCAAAGACCGGAATCTCCTGGCTGCCCTTGACGTTGAAAGTCTCCCAGAATCCGCTCGGGTATGAAGGCTGAGGAACCTGGACCCATCGGCTGTGCCCATAGCTGCCCCAGTACCCTTTGGCGCGGCCTCCCCACTCGGTTTGCCGCTCCTTGTGGCCCCACATGGTATCGACGCTGCCGCGAGCCTCTACGGCGTCGGTGTCCTGGCAGGGCTTCGTTGCCGCCGGGCAGGCGCGAATTTTGTCGATGTCGGCATAGTAGGCCCGCAGCATCTCCATCCATTCCCCGGTTCCGCCGGTGATGTACCACATCTTTCCCTCGTGCTCGGTGGTGTACATCGCTGTGGCGGTGCCCCACTGCTTGAGGTTCGACATGCACGCGGCGGCCCTGGCCTGTTTTCGCACGCGCTGCAATGCCGGCATCAGTATGCCCATCAACAGCGCGATGATGGCAATCACCACCAGCAGCTCAATCAGCGTGAACCCACCCTCATCACAGCATCTATCGTTCGCGTACATGAAGCAATTTCCGTTCACGATCTGCCATTTACTTGGCGAGGCTCATTTAGGGCCGTCCCCCAATGGTCGTGGGCCATAGTGCGGCGGTTCCTGACCGAGCTCGTAGCAGCCCAGGTCCGGCGCCTTTCCTGTGAAACCGTCTGTGATCTGAGCCAGAGCGGTCCCCGCGTCAACAACCTTGGCCCCATTGGCCAGGCGCAGGTCATAGTCGGGCGGCTCATAGCTCTTGCCCTGCTCGGGCGGGCCGGCCTTCACGAAAATATCGTAGTCCGCCATCATCCCGTGCTCTTCGAGGCCCGTCGCCCTGAAGAACGCATCGAGCGACTGATACCGTCCAACCTTCCCCTGGTAGTCCTTCCAACTGATAAACCGGTCGGCCTCGTTGCGGCGGTAAGCGTCGTAATCCATCGTGCTGTACGCCGTGGGCGAGCCTGACTCCATCGCGTATCCCGAGCCGCCCATGAACAGGTTATTGCGAAAATGCCCGTTTTGCCAGATGGGCGGCGGACGAAAACCTTGCCCCGCACAGCACGAGGTGTTGTTGTAGGCCAGGATGCCGGCGGGATAGTTGTTGAGCTTGTAGCTGAGGCTGGTGATCCCATAAATCTCATTGCGGATCAAATAGACCGGGCCGCCATAGAACGGCTGGGTGGACATCCCCGTGTGGGCGTTGTAGCAGCGATTGCGGTAGAAGCGAACATTGTGGCAGCCGTAATCCGCCTCGAACGTGTCATCCTGCGCCCAGGACAGATCGTTGTTGTAGAAATCGATACTCACGCAGTGCTTCAGCAGGTCATCCCCCGGCGGGCCGAAGTTATAAATCGCCGCCGCGTCGCTGAATCGTGTGATGCGGTTGTGGCAGATCACGTGACCCTGGCCATAGACGTTGACGCCGGTGTGCCCCGGACTCATGTACGTGACCGGCGGCCTCGGATACCACGTCGGGTTGATGCCGACGATA
>DATKWR010000738.1:0-6034 GCA_035529475.1 Sedimentisphaerales bacterium
GAGCTGGACGGCTTTGTCGTGCAGAATCCCTTGCAGATCGGCTATCTGGGCGTCAAAACCCTGGTCCGGCACATCCGCGGCGACCAGGTGCCCGGACGAATTGATACGGGATCCATTCTTGTGACGGGGCGGAATCTCGACGAGCCCAACATTCATGAGTTACTTAATCCCGATCTGAGAAAATGGTTGAAGTAGGAAACCCTTCCCGGAACAGCCGAGCCTCCTGCCACCATATTTTGGCTTGCATGAAGTACCGGAATTGTGTATAGTGGCTAAGGATCGCCGATCTACGATTGCCGATTTCAAATCAACAATCTATAGATCGAGACCGTTGGAGTGAGCTATGTGTTGCAGACAGCCAAGGGGCTTTACTCTGATAGAGTTGCTGGTGGTCATAGCCATCATTGCGTTGCTGCTGGCGATTCTGATGCCTGCGTTGAGTCGGGCCAAGGAGCAAGCCAGACAGACCCGGTGCTTGGCCAATCTCAAGCAGATCGGCCTGGCGATGCACGCCTACGCGGGCGACTACAATTACTTGTTGCCTCGGGCTGAGCTGCGGCCGGGCGTCGCTATCTATACGAATGTAGATATGAGGTGGCCCGTCCTGTTTATGCCTTATCTGGGCGGCTTGTCCGACAAGTTCGAGAGCTATCACGAAGTCGGGATCTACAATTGCCCCAGCTACCCGCTCAGAGAACAAACGGTCGATTATTGCACGAACGCCTTCGACCTCAAGGGCAGCGGGACGGAGTGTTTCGGCTTTACCAAGATGGACGATTTTCCGCGCCATGCAACGACGATTTTCATGGCGGACTACGAGTACATTCCGGACGCGTCTCAAATCAAAATCATACTCAAGGAAGATTCGACGGATACCATGAAAGTCAAAATGCAGTCGCTGGACGTCTGGAACCGGAATCATCTGCCCCCGGCGCCGGACAGCTCCCGGCGAATGGCACGCAATCGTCATAAGAGATGGCTCAACTGCCTGTATATCGACGGCCATTCCGACGACGTGGACGCGATGGAGGTTACGCCGTACGATTTCGGCCTGCCGGCATCGTCCAGATCGCAGTAATGGAGATTGGGTGTTGTTGGAGACACCTGGAGATGGGTTTTGGGACAGTCGTAAACGCCATGCGCAAGTTTCAACACGTGCCAGGTATTGTCGTTCAGCCCCGCAGACAAACCAATCCGGCAGTTGGCCGGGCCAGATGTAACTTGAAGAAAGGAAGGAGATTATGAACAGAAGACTCGCAACCGTGATGGTGTTCTTGACGGCGCTGATGGCGATGCCGGCGCACGCGGAATTCTACGGCATGTCCGACCTCGACGTGCAGTACACCGTGGACACAAGTACGGATCCGGATCAATACTGGCTGCAGGGCTTTACATTTGTTGACCACAAGGTCCCGCTGGAGGATCTGGTCGTGGGCCAGAGCAGTGGTGTAGTTAATGTCACCGGCGCGGGCGACATAACAGCCATCGACGATTTCGATCTGAACAGCTATGCTCCCCGCAACGGCGCGAGCCCCCAGGAGATCGAGATCAGGAACTTCGGCGGCTCGCCAACCTGGCAGGACACGAACGGTGATGGGTATGACTTTTTCATCTTTGAGGTCGGCCGCAATGACCAGTTCGCCGTCCAGGCCATCCTGCCGGGCGGTGTCCTCGGCGAAAAAGTCGTCGTTCCACAGGCCCGCTGGAGGCCCAGCACGGCCGGCGAGCCCGACATAGCGTTAAGAAGCAACGGGGGGCCAAACAACAACCAGCAGATTGGCGGCATCGCATGGAAGATCACGGACCTGCCGGACGAAAACGGCAACCCGCTGACCAACGCATCGGTCATCGAGGGTCTTGTGTTCTCAAGTACCGGTATGGACCCCTCCTGCTTTTGTGCTATCAGAGGGTCGTTTTCCGCGTTCAACCCGGGCCCTGCCGACAAGGCCGTCATTAGCGATTCCCGTCCCGTCCTGACGTGGTCCGCGGGCGCCGGGGCTGCGTCACAGAGGGTGTATCTCAGCGGGAACCTCAGCGACGTGGACAGCATGGCTGATTCGGCGCTGGTTGCCGAGACGGCTGAGACTGTGCTGATTGTCTGGGGGGCGGGTACGGCTTATCCCGATGGTCTGCCCTCCGGAATATACTATTGGCGCGTCGTGACGATCAAGGGCGACCAGAGCGAGGTGGCCGGTTCCGTCTGGAGCTTCACCATTATCCCCAAGTCCGCCTATAGTCCCGTACCCGTGGACGGCGCCGTATTCGTCAATCCTGATATCGATTTGAGCTGGGGCGCAGGTGTGAATGCCATCTTGCATTATGTGTACTTCGGCACGAATCGTGACGCGGTCGCAAACGCGACGAACGGCACGATCGCACCCCAGACCAGTTTTGACCCGGGACAGCTTCAGAATAACACGACTTACTACTGGCGCGTCGATGAATTCGACGGGGCTGCAACGACCCCTGGCGATATCTGGAGCTTTTCCACCGTCCCGGTGGGCACCGGCGGTCTAAAGGGCCAGTACTTCTCAGGCGTCACAGACCTGAGCGGTGTCCCTGTGGTGACCCGAACCGACCCCAAGATCGACTTCGACTGGAGCACAAACCCGCCGGCGCCAACGGTCGATCGCCTGCTGTTCTCAGTCAGATGGAGTGGTGAAATCGAGATACCCTTCCCCGACACCTACACGTTCACGACGCGCAGCAACGACGGGTCTCGCATGTCCGTCAACGATCAGCTCATCATAGACGACTGGGGCACGCACACGGCCAGAGACACCTCGGGAACCCTGTATCTCGAGGCCGGCAACTACCCGATTGTCGTGGAGTACATGCAGGAAGGCGGCACAGCCAGCATAGTCGTGTCGTGGCAGAGCTCTCTGATCCCGAAGCAGACCATTCCATCCGTTGTTTTGTCCCCGATTGCCAAAGCCGGATTGGTGTCGCCTGCGAACGCTGCGGTCGATGTGTCTCAGAATCCGAGGCTCCGTTGGTCTGCCGTCAGCGCCGAGGCCAAGCACGCTCTTTACCTCGGGGACAACGCCGCGACGGTCGAGCAGGCTACAGCATCGACCGCCGGCATCTACAAGGGCCAGATGGATGAAACGACCACGGTCGTGCAGAATCTCCAGGCCGGCAAGACCTACTACTGGCGCGTCGATGAAGTGATCGCCGGCGACCCTCAAAGCCCCATTAAAGGAAACGTATGGAGCTTCACCACGGCGACATACCTCGTGCTCGACGATTTCGAGAATTACAACGACCTTGACCTCAGCATGCCTCAGAGCGACAGGATTTATATGACGTGGACGGACGGGTTCGACAGCGCGACAAACGGCTCGACGATTGGCTATCCCGACCCGGATTTCCAGGCGGGCGAGCATTTCGTCGAAACCGGCTTCGTCCACGGCGGCCAACAATCAGGCCCCATGCTCTTTGACAATACCGGCACGGCCAGGTATTCCGAAGCCAGCCTGCCAGTGACAACGCAGAGCAACTGGACCACAGCAGGCGTCGATTCACTGGTGCTCTGGTACCGTGGAGTGGCTCCGCAGGGCAGCTTTGCCTACGATCCAGCTAAAGACCGATACACCATCGGTGCCAGCGGGACCGGCGTCGAAGGGACCTCCGACAGTTTCCGCTTTGCCTACAAGCAGTTGACTGGCGACGGCACAATCACAGTCAGGGTTGACAGCCTCCAGAATACGGATGTCTGGGCCGTCTCGGGTGTGATGATCCGCAACAGCCTGGACGCCGGTTCGGTCTTCGCCATGTGCGGAGTCAGGGCGGCGGGAGAAGCCTTCCTGCGATGGAGGACCACAGCAAACGCGGACATTGCCGGGACGGTGGAAGAGCCTCAACATCCCGCCACCATCGTACTGCCGCACTGGGTTAGACTAACCCGGCAAGGCAACAGTTTCACGGCTTATCACTCCTCGGACGGTGCTGTCTGGGAACCTATCGGCACTCCGACGACCGTTGCGATGAATCAGCAGGTTTATGTAGGATTGGGCGTTTCGGCCAACGTGGGCATGGCAAATCCCGCCACGACCACGTCGGTCCTGTCCACGCCGACAGTGACCGGCGCCGTCAGTGCGGCTGGGCCGTTCCAGACGCTAACGGATGTCGGCATGCGGAGCAATCCGCCGGAGCAGTTGTACGTCATGGTTGAAGACAGCGCGGGCCGCACCGCCGTCGTGACAAACCCCGACAACCCCGCGGCGGTCCAATCGCCCGTGTGGAAGCAATGGACCATCGACCTGCAAGCGATTGCCGGCCAGGGCGTGAATCTGCAGAGCGTCAAAACACTGACAGTCGGCGTCGGCAGTCGGGCCGCCTCGGCGCCCGGCGGGATGGGCACCTTGTTCATCGACGACATTGGCCTGCATGACACCAGTGTGCCGGCTCAATAAGCAAGGGAATCGCGCAGGAACTGAAGGTCTTTGCGCATGGCTTCGAGGACCTGCTGTTTGTCCCCGGTCAGACTTCGCGCGCCTTTCTCTGCTCCCCCAAGCGGGTATTCGAGGTGCAGGCACATAAGACCGGTAATTGCGGCCTGCTTGACCATTTTGAAGTAGCGAGGGAAGTCCACCATCCCCTCGCCGAGGGGGCAATTCTGCGGCTGCCAGGCGCCCTTGATTTGAGCCCACCTGAAATCCTTGGCCACGAGGGTGTTGATGTACTCGGATATGAGCCGGAAATGGGTGGGCCAGACCGTGCCGCCCTCGACGGTCGCGTGCCTGATGTCAAATTGAGAGCCGATCCAGCGCGGATCGAGGTCTTTGAGCAAATAGTAGAGGTCCCAGATGCAGGCTCCGACATATCTGGGACCCGAATGATTTTGATACGTCCCGGCGATTTTGTAATGCTCGTTCATTTCAACAAGATCGCGAAGCATCGGTTTGGCTTCGTCGAGGGTCTGTTGAATGCTCCTGGAATCCTGATATTGATAATAACCCATTCGATAGAAGCGCACGCCTGCCCGGCTGGCGGTTTCAAGGACGTCGGCGGTGAGCTTGTCTGCCGGGTCCGTGACGGCGGTGGTTATCGTCGGGACATCGAGTCCGGCCGCTTTGATGGCCTCGACGGCCTTGGGCAGGTCGTCGCGCACCTTCTGAGGCTCGACGTGGCCGCCTGGTCTGACCGTCAAATCAATACCGTCAAATCCAATCTCGCGGGCGGTTCGAGCCATCTGCTGATAATCAAGCCATTGCAGATGCTTGGAGAAGATACAAATCTTGCTTGCCTGCTTGCCCTCTGCGGCCGACGGTTTTGTTGCCGGTGCTTTTGTCTGCGCCTGTGAAAGCAACGGCAAGGCTGCGACCGTCGCGGCTGTCTTAAGAAAACGCCGGCGCGAAAACTGATTTGCGAACTCAAAATGGCTTTGATTCATTTTCATAATCTCCAAATGGTGACCTTCTATTTTTGGCAATATATGTCCACTGCTCATTGCGGCGCCGGCAGATCGCCGGTGGCAAACTGGATTGCCGCCAGCACGTGCCGCAGAAACAGCGGGTTCCAATACGTCTGAGGGTCGTGGCCCAACGTGGTATAAAAGACCCGCCCATCGCCGTACTTGCGGACCCACGAAATCGCATAATCTTTGTCAGGCCGTTTGCCCGGATCGTCCATTTGGCTGAGGTCGAGACTCATCAGAACATGGAGCTTGTCGCGCGAATAAGGCTCGCGGCAGATATATATCTCATCGTTGATGCTCCACGATCTGCCGCCGAAGCAGGCGTTCAGCGGGTGCTGCGGGTCGTCCAGCTTGATAGGCACCTGCTGGTAAATGTGGCCGCCGTAGTAGCCGCCCATCATTTCGCCGTACTCGGGCCAGTTCTGAAACGCGGCGGTGGCGGCGTGAATCCCCACGATACCCTTGCCGCCGCGTACATAGTCAAGAATGCTCTGTTTGACGGCCGCATCGAATTTCTGTGCGGCGACTTTTTGCTCGCCTTTGAGCTTGACGAAATCCTCAGGGAGGAAGGGTTCGCGCTCGTGGATGTTGTTCATCACCAGCGCATCAAACTGC
>DATKWR010000739.1:0-9971 GCA_035529475.1 Sedimentisphaerales bacterium
TGAGCCGGGCACGCTGGAGATTGACCCCGCAACGGTGACTATCGCCACCGGTGCGAATGCGGGCGCCATGGACACCCTCTACGAAAATGATATCGAAACGTGGGGGACCAAGGGAACGAGCCTGGTTGTCTATGCCGACGACGGCATCACCGTCCAGAACATCACTGACGGAAAGATCAAAGGCCGCTACGGAAATATCGAGCTTTACGCCACAGGGCCGGAGAGCTCGATTGCCTTCGAGGACACAACCGACACGATCAGCACCACGCTGGGCGATATCCGGATGACCGCCGGCGCCGGCGGCCTGAATATCGGCAACCTGGAGACCGGCAAGGATGCGTCGGATGTAAAGCCGACTCCCGGCCACATTACCCTGTCCACCCATGACGGGGGTGACATCACCACGAAAAATCTGACGATTATCAACGGATGGGGGCGCGCGGAAATCAACGTCGATGCCGCCGACGATCTGACGATCAACGGCGACGTCATTGTTGGAAGAGATTCGGCCATACACAACGTTCCCAACGGCCAGAACGCCGAAGCCATGATAATCCTGAAAGCCGGCGACGACGTGGTACTCAACGGCGACGTCCGTGCCGATGCCCACGGCCTCCACGAGGACGCTGAAGGCAGCGTAACCAAATCGTACATCGGGATCTTCTCGGGAACGGGCGAGCCGGTCTTCGGGAGCACAACGGTCAACGGCGATCTGGTCGCAACGGCAAAAGCGTCGAGCAATGGAACCTCTGAGGCCACTATCGAAATCGATGCCTGGGGCACTATTGTGTGGGGCCCGGAAGCCGCAGATCCTTTGGCCGATGGTGACGCCGGACAAGTCCACGTCGAGAGCAAAGTATCCGACGACGACACCAACGAAGATGGTGACGTCGCCCAGATAATCATCAATGAGCAGGCCAATGTGCCTGAATTGGCCGGACTGCCTGACTTCGCGGAAACGCACATGGGCACGCTTGTTCAAGGCAACGTGCTGGCCAACGACGTTGATCCTGATCCACAGGGCAACTCGCTGACCGCAACGTTGGTCGAGGGGGGAGGTCCTACCCACGCCGCGGACTTCATCTTGAACGAGGACGGCAGCTACAGCTACACACCGCAGGCAGGCTACGTCGGCACCGACACCTTCACGTACACAGCCGGTAAGGGTGAGATTTCTTCCGATCCGGTGTTAGTGACAATTACCATGACCAACACGCTGCCCGTCCTGGCCAATGATACCGCCGCAACCACCCAGGGCAAAGCGGTCATCATCAACGTCCTGGCCAATGATTTGGATGCCGACAGTGACGTGCTTACGGCCGCCCTGGTCAGTGGGCCGACAGACGGCACCTTGACACAGAACCCGGACGGAACGTTTACCTACACCCCGGGCAAAAGCTTCACCGGACAGGACAGTTTCACCTATTCCGCAACGGACGGTCAAACCGGCGCCGAGCTGATCCCGGCCACCGTGACGATCACGGTCAGCGCCATGGCCGCTCCGCTGTCCAGCCCGGCGGCCCCGGGTCTTGAGAGGGTGGCGTTTGAAGTCTCCGGTTGCCCGGCCCTGGTGAAATGGGCCGCCACGGAGCTCGGCGTTGGCGCAAGAACGGTTGAGATTCGCATCGCAAACGCTCTGGCCCTGACGCGAGATATCCAGCCGTGTGATACGTGTGCCGATCTCAAGGACGCCGCGATGATTCTGCACGACGCCGATGGAACACATCTCGCCGCTCTGGCCCAGGTCATCAATGAATTCGCCGCGGCCGGCGCACCTCCGACAGAGGAGCAGATGGCATCCATCGCGGACGCCATAGCCAAGAACGCGAGAGCGGACAACCGCTATGCCGTCGCAGGAGAATATCTCGACGCCGTGGCAGCGTACGTGGGCATTCTGGCCGGCAAGTTGGGCTTTACCGCAGAAGAATCGGTACTGCTTGTCACCGATAAGTACATCAGTCGGTTGGCCCAGACCGGAAACACCAGCGTCGCTGCTATGGTTGCACAACTGGCCGTTTTGGCCGCAAGGTGATTTTTTGAGGAACACTTTACGGCTGAGTTTCAGTAACGTCGTATCTAAATTTAGAGATTGCCGTCAGGGACCGCGAAATGTCCCTGACGGCAGCTTTTTTTATGCCGCCGCGTGCTCACTCAATGACTTTGGCAACCGGCACAGAATCGACGCGCTGACGCACGCGAATGTCCCTGGCTCGCTGTTGCAGTCTGGATGCTTCGGCGATATCTCCCGTCTCGCGGCGCAACTGCGCCACGGTCTCCAGCACATCGGCTATCCTGGGGTGATATTCGTCGAAGATGCCCTCCAGGATATCCAACGCCTTTCGGCACAGCGGCTCTGCTTTGGAATATTCACCCTGGCTGATATGCACCTTGGCCAGGCCGTTGAGCGCTGCGGCGGTGCGGCCACCGGGCGAGCCCTCCGAGTTTTCGAGGACATTCAAAGCTCTTGCCAGAACGTCCCCGGCTTGAGCGTATTCCCCGCTCAGCAGATAAAATCCCCCCAATCCGATTAGAACCTCGCCCTCAGCCGGGCGGCCTGAATCAGGCTGATTCTCAACCACGCGCAAAGATTTATCGAGCAGCGACTTCGCATGAGCCAAGTCCCCTTCAGCCTGGTGTATCCTTGCCAGCAGCAGCCAGACCGGCACAAGAAAATGATGATCCGGCCCATAGATCTTTTCCTGAACGGGCCGTATTCGGAGAATCAACGCTTCAGCTTCGGCAAACCGTTCCTGCTCCACGTACAGTGCTGCCATGCTGACAAGGACCCTTGTTGTGTAAAGGTGCTCGGGGCCGAAGCTCTTCGAGATGAGGGCGATCGCTTTGTCAAAATGTGTCTCGGCCTCTGCAAGGCGGCCACACTCGACGAGCAGGCGGGCCATATCGACCAGAAAGGGTGCACTTTGCTGGTCGTCATCGGGACGAACACCGTGCATGATGCCAATCGCCCGCTCGAGCGAGCTTTCGGCCTCCTGGTATCGGCCCTGTCCCCGATAAATCTCGCTGAGAATCCGCAGGGTATAAGCCACATACGGATGGTCCTCGTGAAGGACTTGCTCCTGTAGCTCCAGGCCCGAGACGCACATTTTCTCGGCGTCCTCCAGCTTACCCTGGCTCTTGTACAAATACGCCAGGTCAAGCATACACGCATACGCGTCGGAATCGGAACCGTTCGTTCCTTCTGCGATATGAAGCGCCCTCTCCAGGAACGGCTGGGCTTTCTCGTAGCCTCCGGATGCCATATAGACCCGTCCCATCGACCGGAGCGAGCCGCACGAGTAGGCTTTTTCCGCCAATCCGGCTTCCGCCGCCGCAGTTGGGCCAACAATAAGCAAACCGCAGAGCCAAAGCAGCGCCGCCTGGCCTTGCGGCCTCGCCTGTCCGACCGGTCGGACAGGTCGGACACGTCTGACAGACGCGGGCGACAGCCGCTGTCGGATTGACGATTTCCAAATCGACAATATCATGGGCATCTCCATCCAACGCCTGATTCGTCAGCACCCCCCTTCACTCAGCAATCTTCGTACAAATCCGGCGGCAACTTGAAGCCCTTCCAGCGGCATTTCTTTCACAGCCGTGCCCCCTGCGTTATCACTGCTGACTGCGGAATCGGCCTCCTGGGGAAACCTGTCGAAAAATGTGCGAGGCAGGATTATCGGTCCCCGAATCTCGGCGCTCGAGGCGCATTGCGTATCCGGCATCGAGGCATGGACTCCTTCCATCGCGACCCTGGCGTTCTTATGTGGCCGGCAAACTCCGCGAAATCTGGACCCGAGGCCCGAGCTGCAAACCACTCCATCGCAGTTATTATCGGACAATTCGGTTGCATTTCTGCACTTTTTCTTGGTTTCCTTGGCTTTGGAGGCCGGGACCGCACTTTTTTGATTGACAATGGGCAACCGATGATTTCCAATTGCCCCATGCCTGCGGGCGTAATTCAGTGGTAGAATGTCAGCTTCCCAAGCTGGACGTCGTGGGTTCGAATCCCATCGCCCGCTTTCTTCTAACATTAGACTCTGCAAGGGTTTCCAGCAATGCGTCGGTTACGCGGGAAATTTCCTGGATAGATTTGTGGCAGTTCGATGGGAATTCGCGCCAGTGACTGAATCGTAAAGCTGCTCCGGAACCTGTAGGTAGTGCCTAGCCGAAACAGAGATGTCGTGACCCATCCAGTAGCTGACAGCGTATTGCGGATACTCCTGGGCCAACCTTTGCGTATGAAGAATAGAAGCTCTGAGTTATCTAACTCGCCATTCGTGTATGCCGGCTGAGAAATTGTCCGGGAGCTGGACTTCCAGTCGCAGGGCGCCTGTTCTTACTGTTTCGAACACTACCTGATTGAATTTATCCTTCTCGACGCCCCATTTCTGCTCGGTCCGGACAGGCTCCCATTTGCCGTCGACGCGATAGAGAATTCGCCACGACTTGGGCAGGCGACAAGCGCCTATGCCTGTGTCGTCAAACCAGTAAACTTCGACGGTGGAAACCTCTTCTTGTTTCTCGAACTCGTACTGGACCCATCCGGTGGTACGGTTCTTTACGGACAAGGCGTTGTGGTGACCCAGTTAATGGAGATGGCCGAGCAGAGGCAACTGGAGCGAACGCTCAAGCAGTTGGAGCGGCAGGACATCCTGATCCTGGATGAGCTTGGATATCCAGGTGTTCTTTGTCTGACCGTGTACCGTGGTCATGTTCAGACTGCACACCAGGATTACTGCCAAAAGTATCGTTAAGCATCTCGTCTTGTTCATAATCATGCACTCCTCATTCTAATAAACACATTGACCCAAATCACCAGTACCGTCACTGTAATTTTACCGGTTCCAGCACCGCCCACAAACCCGATGTTGTATGCCTCCTCCTTTCCATCCAAAAACAACAAATACCGCTCTTCACAGGTTACACAAGCAGTTCGGCTAAAGTCATTCTGCTTCACTCATAAGTCAACCCGGACAATGGTCTTGTCGCGGCCAAAGGCCTGCGCGCCAACGGCGTCATAGAAAGCATGAGGCTTTCGGCCGTCCAGGCTTGACTTGATTAGTCTCACAGCGATGTACTCCTTGATACTGGCGGCAACATTTCCATCACACTCCTGCCTGCTACGCTTTATTAGGATATCAGAATGGTGTCAGTCTCGAAAGTGATTTAGGCGGGAGCCCATAACAAATCATAGCCCTGACGTGTTAGGCGACCTCAGAATGAAGTCGCCAATACAGTCAAAGGGCTCGCAGCTTGAGAAACTGTCGGCCCTTTGTTCGTTTAGCATAGTTCATTTCATTGTTCAGGTACCGTCAAGAGCGTAAACGACATATCCATAGGCTCGCCAGTATGGTCGTAAAGCGGCTCCAACACGGAGCCGTCGTCGGTGAGAGATACGCTGAGCGCCGTGCTGCCGAACGTATGCAAACGGGTCGTCCAACCCCACGGATACTCAATCTTGTCCGGTCGCGCCCTGTATACAGCCACGATGCTGAGCCAATATATTTGGTTGACACGTTCCTGCAGGAACCGTGCTTCCTCAGGTAATCTCACCGAGTAACGGAAAACGGGCTCATTAGGTTCACCCTCGGGATTCCCGTCGTAGCCAACCAGAACCTCATCGTAGTCGTATGCACGATACTCCCAGACCGGTTCGCCCAGATTTCCGTCGCTGGCCGGAGTATTCGTTGGCATTCGCAGCGAGAGCATGAAGTAGTCCGGCCGACGGGGCTGCGTGACCTGGTCGCACTTACATGCTTCATATCCATAGCCAATGTACGATCCGTGCCAACTGACCGCAACGACCGGACCTATTCGCTCACACAGCCAGTCATCGGTTGCCCGACGCTCGATCTGTACATTGCCGTCTTCGTCCTCCATGGCAAACGATTCCCGATCCTCAGAATGTGGCGAGTTGCGCAGATTCGCAAACGGCTGGTCCCACTTGACCCAGGGCGGCTCGGTCAGAAGCTCGAAGCACACGTCGTATGCACGGTTCTGGCCGCACAACTGGGCGTTCTCGATCGGTGTGATACGCCCGGGGAACAGCCGCTCCTCATAGTTGGGCCATTCGCCCATGATAGCCGGCATCAAAGCCCCTTGGCGCCAGACGTACGGCCGTGTTGTCCAGCCCCACATGTTGATCTGCTCTGCATCGGCAGGATAGACCGCCGTTATGCTGATCCAGAAGATACCCTCGGCGCTCGGGAACTCGGCCTGGTGAAACCACTCATCAGGCTGCAATCGAACTTCGTAGAAGAAACACGTCTCTGAAAGCCTCTGGGGGAATTCGTCAAAGCCCACGGGCTCAAGATGGACCCGCTCGGCCGGAATCTCCAGCGCCCAGACCAGCCGCTCGGGATAGAGCTGGTCCTGTGCCAGACCCTCGACCATGTTCGCCCAGAAACCGATGTGCCAGGCCATGGGCTGGAGCTCCGGAGGTTCGGGCGACTGCCAGGCTTTGTACGATCCCCACCACCGGATGCGCGTCACGGGAACGGGACCCAGACAATGGAAATCGTCGGCAACCATGCGCCACTGTCTCTTGAGGCCGTCCCGCTCGGTGGACCGGGCGGGCTCATCCCAGCCGCAGAAGACCGGCACTGCCGGAACATTTGGATCGATTTCTATTGGCGGCTGAGACCACTTCACATGCGGCACTTCCCCCTCACCTGGCATACCGGGACCTTCTGGGCCGAGAAGGATATGATAGTCTTCGACTTCGCCGTCATTCGCTGGACCGTCGTAGGACAATCCCCCCTGTGTGCTGAAGCGAAACCTTGCATAGGTGTCCACGTCGGTCATCGCGCCAACTGGCACGTTGAACGTCAGAACATTCGAGCCGGGCACAAGAGCCACCCCGTTGAAGATCCGGTTGGACGCCTGGACCCAACTGCCGTCGGCCTCGAAGTCGATCCACGCGTCTATTCTTCCGGCCGCCGCAGTTATGACTTCAATCGTAGACGCTGTATTCGGGACCACGGGGGAAACGAAGAAGATGCCATCTTCATCATCAGCGTCGTAGTGATCGTCGCCTCGTGCATCGGGTGTTGGTTGACCATCAGGCTCCCCATCAACAGAACCGCCCAGGAAGAATCCGGGAACGATTACATGGTATGCCCCGTTGTTGGACTTTAGGGTCGGATAGGTCGGATCGGGCGCATCGCCCCAGTCAGACTGCTGACCAGTTCCTGTCTGCAGGTTCCCGAAATCGACATCTGTGATGACCTGGCTGCCTGAGCAATCGACCTCATGGTAGCCTTGTGACGGGAATGTCTGAACCCAGCCATTCTGAAGAACCTCGCATACGCGATATTTCTCTGGTAGAAGATTCCGCAGGGTGTAGGATCCGTCCTGGCCCGTGGTGGCGAATGGCTCATTTGGCTCTAACTGCCCGTTGGTCGAGCCGACCGGCTCGGCGAAGATAGTCCATCCCTCAAGACCTTGCTCACCTGAAGGGCTTCCATCTCCATTGACATCATTCCACTTCCTGCCGGAAATCGCTCCGGTCTGTTGCGGGGGTTGCCCGCTCGAGACAGAGCCTGTGTCGGACTCACTGTAGTCCGTAACGTATTCGCCCTGGTCACTCGTCGCTGCCCGGACCCAGTAGGTGTATGCGCTACCCTGTACCGCTGTCGTATCGTCGAAAGTCGTCAGGCTCTGCCATGATGAAATGGCCGATTTGACACCGGCAGCCGAGTCCGACCGGTACACCTGATAGAAACTTGTATACGACGGTCCGCTGCAATGCAGATCCCAGGTGATTCGGATTCTGTCGGCGTAGATTGTGTCAGAGGCAGAGAGTCCCGTGGGGGGGCTGGAATTGGGCGTATACGCCAGTACGGTCAATGAGGGATTATTGGCAGCAATTGTGGCCAAATCGGTGCAGTAGGCATTGTTGTCGAGAGGATTCTGCTGGAGCCATAGTGTCGTGAGCTGTGTCAAGCCAGTTAATACGCTGACATCGGCAATCTGATTCTCGTGAAGCCAAAGTCCCTCAAGGGCCTTTAGGCCGGATAAGTCATTGATATCGGTGATCTGGTTCCGGCCCAAATCAAGGGCAACCAGACTGTTTAGGCCGCTCAAGGAACTCACATCCGTAATCTGGTTGTCAGACAGATAGAGCCGCGTCAAGTTCGTCAAGCCAGACAGAGCGTTGACATCTATAATCTGGTTCTGGGTCAGGTCGAGATACCGAAGTTCCGTAAGGTTTGACAGGGGACTGATGTCGCTAATCTGGTTGCTCCCGGGATCGAGAGTCTGAAGACGAGTCAGGCCGGAAAGAGGTCTCAGATCCGTAATTTGGTTGCTGTAAATGCCGAGCCACCAAAGGTTCGTTAGGCCAGACAATGCACGGACATCTGTGATTTGGTTGAATCTCAGATCAAGCGTCGTCAGATTCGTTGCGCACTCAATGCCTGTGATGTCTGTAATGCCGAGAGACATGGCATCAAGTTGGTATAGATTGAGCATATCTGCGGGCGTCGGATCAGAGATACCTAAAGCTGTCTCTACAGCATTCTCGAGATTCGGATCGATAAACTGGACCGGGTCTTGCGCCTGAACTGTACTGCAGAGCGGCAAAAGAAGGATTCCAAAAGAAATTATATGTAATCTTGCCATGAGTTCTCACCTCTCCTTTCTCATGTGTTCAGTCAGTCTCTCACCCGTCTGTTCAGACAGGAGCTAAGTAGCGCGATTTCATGTCCTGAATAGCCGTATAAGTACTGTCAAGCAGATTCCTCATTTTAGCACAAAACTCGTTCTTGGGAAACCGAAATTAGTGTGCCAGGCCAGCGAGCGGACAAGTGGTCTATCATTGTATAGACGTGTTTTTGCGAAAAGCGTGACCCCCGCGAAATGGAGAGGGAGAAACGAATGAGATAGCCATTGCCGCCACGTGCTCCGATGGGTACAATTGGCACAGCTTGGGCCGGCTTGGTTCGGTTCCCAACTGCAGTCGGGCCCTCAACCGGCAGGAGAAGACGCAACGGGCAAGAAGCAGAACAAAGGTAAACGCACGAAATGGAGGATATTCATCGTATGGATAGACGCACCTTCTTGAGACGGGCGGTCGCAGGGGCCGTTGTCTCGGTTTGTCCCTCGCGGCTGCGGGCGGCCGGGACGGGTAAGCCGAACCTCATCTTCGTTCTGAGCGACGACTTGGCCCAGGGCGACCTGGGCTGCTACGGCCAGAAGCTCATTCAGACCCCGAACCTCGACCGTATGGCCGCCGAAGGCACCCGCTACATGCAGACGTATTGCGCGACGACGGTCTGCGCTCCGTCGCGGTCCTCGCTGATCACGGGACTGCACGCGGGCCATTGCCCGATCCGGGCCAACCGCGAGATCCAGCCGGAAGGCCAGATGCCGCTGCCCGCCGGCACGATCACCATCGCCCAGGTGCTCCGGGACGCGGGATACGCGACCGCCTGCATCGGCAAGTGGGGCATGGGGATGTTCGACACCACGGGCAACCCGCTGAAAGTCGGCTTCGATCACTTCTTCGGCTACAACTGTCAACGGCACGCCCACAGCTACTTCCCGACGTATCTCTACCGCGACGATCAGCGATTCGATCTCCCCGGTAATGACGGCAAGGGCGTCGGCAAGACTTACGCCCAGAACCTCATCGCCGGCGAGACCCTCGACTGGGTGCGAAAGCACAGGGACCGTCCGTTCTTTCTGTTCTATTCCGTCACGCTGCCGCATGGCCGGTTCGAGATCGACGACGTAGGCCAGTACGCGGCGAGGGATTGGACGCCTTTGCAAAAGAACTATGCGGCTATGGTCTCTCGCCTGGACCGTGACATCGGCCGGCTGCTCGATCTGCTCAAGGAACTGGGGATTGACGAGAAGACGGTTGTCTTCGTGGCCGGCGACAACGGCTCATCGTTCCCTCCGAGTTCGGAGCTGGGCCGGCACTTCAACCAGGCGGCCAACGGCCTGCGCGGTTTCAAACGCGAGCTGTACGA
>DATKWR010000740.1:0-4366 GCA_035529475.1 Sedimentisphaerales bacterium
CACAGCGATATAAACCTGACGATGTCAAGGTACAGCCACGTCTTGCGGGGGCAGGAGTCCGAAGCGATTGAAGGATTGCCCGATCTTTCGCTACCGAGCAGGCAGAGCCAGCAGGCAAAGGCAACGGGAACCGACGGCAAAGCGGTGGCCAACGATGGCAACTCTGCCTTTTACTTGGCCAAACAGGGCGGAAAACATGAGACGCCAGTGGACACCAGTGGACAGGTGACACGCGATAACGATAACGAAACCGCGTTTTTGAATGAACCAGGCAGGAAGGAAACTCAGGAGCCGCACACTATGAAACAGATGGCAATTCGCAGGGCAGTCCGGCTACTTGGGCTCATCGTCATCCTCGCGCCGCTGACGCAGGTATCGGCCGGACAGGCAAAGGGGGGCATCACGGGGGACTGGCTGGTCAAGGCGGACTTCAAGGGGCGACAGATGACGTCGGTTCTGTCGCTTTCCAATGACGCGGAGGGAAAGCTCAAAGGTGAGTGGATCAGTTTCTTCGGGCTCAGTGAGCTGAGCGATATCAAGTACGAAGGCAATAACCTGAGCTTCGTGCAGGTCAGCCGGTTCGGCGACCGTGAAAGCAAAACGAAATTCGCCGGGACGATCCAGAAGGGGAAGCTCTCGGGGACGCTCTCAAGTGACAGGGGCGAGTACAAGGCCGAGGGGACGCGCGTTCCGCGGATCCCTGGGGCGGTTGGAAACTGGGAAACGAAGCTCAAAACGGACGGCCGGGAATCCACCGCGGTTCTCGCGATCAAGGCCAATGAAAAAGGGAAGCTCTCGGCAGACTGGAAAGGTCAATCGGGTGAGGATCAAATCACCAATGTCCAATCCAAAGGAAACAAGCTGACGTTCGTTCGCAAGAGCAACGCCCAGAACCGGCAGGGGCAGTCCACTTTCGAGGGAACGATCAAGGGGCAGGCGCTTACCGGCGTCCTTAAGTCCGACCAGGGCGAGACGCCCGTAGAAGGAAAACGCGTTAGTGCGGCGGCTATCGGCCGGTGGGATCTTGAGATCGCCTCCGACTCCGGCAGCAGGAAGCAGTTGCTCAGGATCAATCCCGACTTGAGCGCCATGTACGGGCCGATCCCCATCGAGAAAATCGATCTTGATAATGATAAGGTGGCGTTCAAGACCGCCGTCGAGTTTGGCGAGCGAAGCTACGAGATTAGTTTTACCGGCCAGGTCAAGGGCAGAAAGATCGCCGGCGAGATGACGACCTCTCAAGGTACTCAGAAAGTCACCGGCCAGAAAAGGGGCCAAGCACCAGCTAATCAAAAAACGGCTCGGGTCAAGCCAACGCTTCACGAGCCGGACGTCATTTATGTCCCTACGCCGCAGGAAGTCGTGGACAAAATGCTCGAGCTGTCGCAGGTCAAGAAAGGCGATTTGGTCTATGACTTAGGCTGCGGCGACGGGCGGATTGTCGTGACTGCCGCGAAGAGGTATGGCTGCAAAGCGGTGGGCTTCGATATCGCCCGCAAGCGAATCTTAGAGTCGCTGGCGAACGTCGAGAAGAACAACGTCGGGCACCTGGTTCAAATTGAGCAGAAAGACGTCTTTACTTTGGACCTCAGCAAGGCAGATGTAGTCACGCTGTACTTGCTTCCGGAATTGAACGTGAGGTTGATTCCCCAGTTGGAGAAGCTCAAGCCCGGTTCGCGAATCGTCTCGCACGACTTCGATATGGAGGGGGTAAAACCCGACAAGGTTGTCGAGGTTACGACTTCCGACGAGAACTGGAACGAGCACACGATCTATCTCTGGACCACGCCGCTAAAGAAAGAGTGACATAGATCCGGTGGTATGCTGAGGGACGAGGGACGGTTTGTCTCTCGTCCCTTGAATTCGTGTGGGCTATTCGCAAGCATGGTTCATAGCTCATGGAGCATGCGGACGGTTTCTTTGACGACCATCTCCGCTGCTTGCGGCGCGAAGGCGCTGCTCTTGATCTCGTATCCGCCTTCAACATACAAGTGTTCCGGCGGAAGATAATCAGCCGCACCGTTGCAGTGCGTAATCACAAACGTATGCCTGCAGGGCGAGGCAGCCTTGATGGACATGCCGATTTCCGTCAGCACTTCGCAGCCGATGCCCACAAAACCGATATCGCCAAGCCTCGCGACAGTTACATTGAGCTTCGTAGGGGGGCAGTCTTTCGCGACCGTAAGCTCGTCGGGTTTCTTGCCCGGCAGTTCGAGTGTGGCAAAGGCGGTGCGGATCTCTGCCTCGCCGGAGACTTCCGTGATGCCGCGAAACACGTGCACGACTTCCTCGCCCAACATTGTGCCCAGCAGCACCGGCTCCGGAATCCAGCCTCGTTCGGTGTCAAATTCAGTGAGCGCCCTGAACCAGGGGTTGATATTGCCCGACGCCCCGGCAAACGCCGGAGCGATGGCGTCCGGGCCGAGAATCTTCTCGACAAACTGCTCGGCTAAACCGAGGACGTCGCCGCTGATGGTGTAATTCTTGCTTCCCAAACAAGTGGCGTGGGTTGCGTAATCGAACAGCGCCGCGACGACCGCTCCGTTGGGTTCCGCCACTTTCATAACCAAAACCTCTTTGTCTGTCGGCCCGTAAGGATTTCGCCCGAGTTTTATCGAGCTGTTGCCCAGCTTGTCAAATTCGAGCTGGCGTCGATTCGAGCCGATGGGCGAGTGTCCGATGCCTGCTCCGATATGGACCGGCTCCGTATTGTTCAGTGCCTTCGCAATCGCTTCGATGAGCAAGGCTGTCAAGTTCTCTGTGTACTCGACGTTGTTTGGGTGTCCGCTCTCTTTGTTTACGGTCAAACTGGGTCCGGCGTGCGTATGGATGCCGGTAAGAAAAAGCTCCGACGGCTCAAGCTCGAACCGCTCCAGAAGAATTTTGCGGATATGCTCAGCGGTCCCATCATAAAAACCGATCAGGTCGGTCGAGACCAGCACGAGGCGTTTGCCCCCGCTCGAAAACGCCACCACCCGCGCCGACAAGGGATCGTGAATATCCTGAGACAGGCCCTTGCGGCCGGCATAGCCGGACATGGTCACCGGCTTCTGAGGCGTTATGTCAATCTTAGCCATGCCAGCCCGAAGCCCCGCAACCTGCGCGTTCGCAGGTTGTATCGCCGCAACGCCAACGAGAAGACACAAAGCTACAATCGACACGCGCCTGAGTGAGGAAACAAAGAAATCTTTCATGGTACGCCTCCATTGCAAATTGTCCGACTGCTATCAAGATACTGTGAATAACATACTCCTTCACGCGTGGGCCTTCAAGCTTCATTGCTGCGAAACCCTTCGCAAATACGGCTTGACGCCATCCGTCGAGCTGATACTATCAGTCGATATGTGAGGCTTTGACAGCAGAGCAAATCAGATAAAGGAGCAATGAAAATGCAGGCACAAGGACAACTCGGAAAACTCGTCATCGTGGCGGTCTTGTTGGCGGGGGCATCGCTGGGCTGGGCGGATTCCTACATGGGCGATTACAAAGGGACGTTTCACCCCGACGGCGCGACGACGATGAATGCTACGGCGCAGGTGGTAGCTGAGGGGGATGACGTGTATTATCGCATCGTCCTCAAAGGCACGCCCAACGAACAGGACCAGGACGGCGCGAATATCGAGCTTTACGGCCATCGCCGCGGCCCGGCCGTGTACATCGGCGACTGGGCGGGGGGGTACTACTGGACCGGCGAAATTCAAAACAACCATCTATCGGTCAAGAGCAGCTATGGCCAGCATTTCGAGCTGGACAAATTCGTGCGCAAATCGCCGAAGGAAGGTCTGCAGCCGCCCGCCGGCGCGATTGTGCTGCTGCCTTTCAAGGAGGGTGTCAAACCCGACCTGAGCGACTGGGAAAACACGAGCTGGAAGCCGCTCGATACCGGCGCCGTCCAGGTGACCAAAGGCTCCAACAGCACCAAAGAGCAGTTCGGTGACATCGAGCATTTTCATATCGAGTTTCGGCTGCCGCTGGAGCCGAACAATCGCGGGCAGGGCCGCTCTAACAGCGGCGTCTATTTCGCCGGCACGTTCGAGGTGCAGGTGCTCGATTCGTTCGGCCTCGTGCATACCTCGGGCGACTGCGGCGGCCTGTACAACATCGCGCGGCCCAGGGTCAATGCGTGCCTGCCGCCCGAGACGTGGCAGACCTACGACGTTGAATTCCGGGCGCCGAGGCTAAACGCCGACGGCAGCGTTCGGGAGAATGCCCGCATCACCGTCTATCACAACGGCGTCAAGATCCACGGCAATCAGGAGATTCCATACTCGCGCGACAAGTGGAAGGGCAAAAGCGAAGCCACAGGCCCCATCATGCTCCAGGACCACGGCCACCCCATCCAGTACCGAAATATCTGGCTCCTCAA
>DATKWR010000741.1:0-9492 GCA_035529475.1 Sedimentisphaerales bacterium
ATGGAAATAATTGTCGCCGATGGCGCCACGGGCAAGACCAGGTACAAGGCGCCCACTCCCAAAACGCCCAGGGACACAAAGCCGCCCTATGACAAGTTCCCGCGGATACTGGGGGATTGCCTCTACTTCTGCGACCTTCGCGGAACGGGCCGTGCGCAGGATATCATCATCAAGAACCGCTACGAACATCTCTGGGCTCTCGACAGCGACCTGCAAGTGCTTTGGGATGCGGCCTGCAACACGGGTCATTATCCGTATGCCTGCGACATAGACGGCGACGGCAAGGATGAGCTGGCCATCGGCTACTCGCTCTTCGACGACAACGGAACGCGGCTGTGGACCCTGGACGGCAAAGTCCGCGATCATGCCGACGGGGTGGCGATCGCTCGATTCAAGAGCGACGACGAGCTGCGTCTGCTTTGCGCAGCAAGCGACGAGGGCATTTTCTTCACCGATATGAGGGGTAACATTCTCAAGCACCTTTACCTCGGCCACGTCCAGAACCCTGCGATTGCCGAGTTCCGTGCCGACCTGCCCGGCCTGGAGACCGTATCGATCAACTTCTGGAGCAATCAGGGCATCATTCACCTCTACGACGCCGAGGGCAACGTGTATCACGATTTTGAGCCGTGCCAGCACGGCAGCATGTGCCTGCCGATCAACTGGACCGGCCGGCCGGAAGAATATTTTGTCCTCTCGGCCAACGTCGAAGAAGGAGGTCTTTTCGACGGGTGGGGCCGCTGCGTGGTCAAGTTCCCCGCCGACGGGCATCCGGACATGTGCTACGCAGTGCTGGATGTGACCGGTGATTGCCGCGATGAAATTGTCGTTTGGGACCCCTTCGAGATCTGGGTTTACACCCAACACGACAACCCCCGCCAGGGCAGACTTTACAAACCGGCGCGCAACGCTCTGAGCAACTACTCGAACTATCAGGCAACGGTTTCGCTGCCGGGCTGGTCTCAGTAGAATTCCGATCCGGCAACATGCCGGGAGAGGCTCCTGGTCGCACATCGCAAATCGAGCATCAATCTTCTTGCATTTGGCCTCGATCTCCGCTATAATACGTTTTTTTGAAGATAGCTCCTCTCTCGAGCAACATGTGAGCGTCAGATACGGGTAAAGCCGATGAGGAAAAAATCACCTGAGACTGGAACAGGTAAGACCAGCGGCAAACGGCTGCTTGGGTACGCCGTAAAGGCGGCTCTGATTCTGGCCGCGGTGGCGATCCTGGCTGGGATCGCAAAAATGCCGTCGCAGAAAAGCCAGGCTCCCGCTACAGAAGCGCCGCCGGTGAATGTAACCGTGCAGACGGTCGTTGCCGAGCCGGAGCTGGCCGATACGTTCGAGCTGCCGGCAGTGATCGAGCCGAACCGGGTTGTCACGGTTGCAGCCGAAGTGGCCGGCCGCATCGAGCGCATCGGACCGAAAAAGGGAGATGTGGTCCGCGCCGGGGACCTTCTCATCCAGCTCAATGCGGACCTCCTGCGACCGCAGTTTGACAGCGCCAAGGCGCAGCTCGATTTCGACCAGATCGAGTACAAGCGGATGGCGAATCTGGTCGAAGAGAACGCGACCGCCAAACGCGACCTGGATAACGCAACCGCGCAACTGGCTATCAGCAAGGCTCGGGTCGAAGAGATCCTCGCTCGTCTGGACCGCACTGCCATCCTCGCCCCCATCGGGGGCGTGCTCGACGATTTGCTCGTGGAACAGGGAGAGTATGTGGATCCCGGCAATCCCGTGGCGCAACTGGTGGAAAACGACCCGGTGAAGGTTGTCGTCGAGGTGCCCGAGCGCGACACGGCGTTTTTCGCACCGGGCGGCAAGGCGGAGGTTCTGATAGAGACAAAAGGCATCGAGAAGTCCCTGGTGGGCCAGATCGAGTTCATCAGCGAGCTGGCCGATTCGCAAACACGATCCACGCGCATGGAAATCCTTCTGACGAACCAAGAGCGGCTTCTTCGCAGCGGGCAGATCGTGCGCGTCCGGCTGTGCCGCCGCGTTCTGAAAGAGGCCATCCTGATACCGTTGTTGGCCGTGATCCCGATGGAGGATAGCATGGCCGTTTACGTCGTCAGCTCCGCGCAGGCCGAGCGCCGTGAAGTCCGGCTCGGAATCATCAAGGGCGACCGCGTCCAGGTGCTGTCGGGTCTGAAGGCGGACGATCAATTGATCGTCGCCGGTCACCGCTTTGTCGCGCCGGGGCAGAAGGTAAACATCGTATCGAAGTCGTCCACGCCCGGCGACGGATCGAGGAAATAGCCTCCATGCTGTTGACCGATGTCGCCATCCGAAACCGCACAACGGTGGCCGTCCTGGGCCTTATCATAGTCCTGTTGGGCGGCTACAGCTACGTTTCGCTGCCCCGCGAGGCGGCTCCGGATATCCCAATCCCCTTCATCCTGGTGACCACCACCTATGAAGGTGTCTCGCCGGAGGACATGGAAAGTGCCGTCACGATGAAAATCGAGAAGGAGCTGAACGGCATCCGGGGCGTCGAGGAAATTACCTCCAGCAGTGCTGAGGGGATGTCGTTGATCAGCGTGGAATTCGAGCCGGACGTGCCCAGCGAGGTAGCCCTGCAGCGCGTGCGCGACCGTGTGGACCTGGCCAAAGGGGAGCTGCCCATGGACGCTGAGGAGCCGGTCATCAAGGAGATCAACTTCGCCGAGCTGCCCATCATGCTCATCAGCATCTCGGGCGAGGTCTCGCCGGTCCAGCTTAAGGAGATCGCGGACGATGTGCAGGATGCTCTTGAAGCGGTGCCCGGCGTGCTCAAAGTGGAGATGGCGGGCGATTTAGAACCCGAAATACGGTTGGAGTTTGACCCCGACCGGATCGCCGAATACAACCTGACTATCGCGGAGATTCTGGCTCTTATTCCGTCGGAGAACGTGAACATCTCCGCGGGCGGCTTGGAAACGGCGGGGACGAAATTCAACGTTCGTATTCCCGCCGAGTTCGTCACCCCGGAGGAGGTGGACCATTTGCTGCTGACGGTCCGGGCCGGCAAGCCCATCTATCTGTCCGACGTGGCCGCGGTGCGATACACGTTCAAGGACCGGACCAGCTACTCGCGGCTCGATGGTATTGCCAATATCACGCTGAGTATCACCAAGCGCGTCGGTGCCAACGCCGTCCATGTCTCCGATTATGTTAAGGCCGTAATTGAAAACGCCCAGGAGAAGGCGCAGGGGGTGTTGAAGTTCGACATCACTTACGATATGTCGAAGATGGTCCGCAACATGGTCGCGGATCTGGAAAACAACATCGTCTCGGCCCTGATCCTGGTGACGGCGGTGCTGCTGCTGTTTCTCGGCTGGCGCCCGAGTACGATTGTGGCCATGATCATCCCGCTGAGCATGCTGATCACCTTTTTCGTCGTCCAGATGCTCGGTTACACCCTGAACATGATCGTGCTGTTCAGCCTCGTGCTGGTGCTGGGCATGCTCGTGGACAACGCGATTGTCATTGTAGAGAACATCTATCGGCATCTTCAACTCGGGCACAATCGCATCGAGGCGGCCATACTCGGGACGCGGCAGGTTGCCTGGCCGGTCACCACTTCCACATTTACCACCGTCTGTGCGTTTCTGCCGCTGATGTTCTGGCCGGGTATCATGGGCGATTTCATGAAGTATCTGCCGATCAGCTTGACGATCGGCTTGCTGGCCTCACTATTCGTAGGGCTTGTGTTCAACCCGGTGATCTGCTCGGTCTGGGCAGGCCGCTCACCGGCCCCACGCCAGAAGGACCACTGGATCATTCGGGGCTACCGTCGGCTCCAGCAAGCGGGGCTGAACAATCCGGGTATGACCTTGTTCCTGGCGTTCTGCCTGCTGGTGGCGATAGGCACCCTGTACGGCAAGATCGGGCAGGGTGTGGAGTTCTTCCCGGAAGGGGACCCGGAGCGCGCTGTCATTAACGTGCGCGCCCCGCAAGGAACGAACATTCATCAGACCGACCAGATCGCCCGCCTGATTGAGCAGCGTGTCCAGCCCTACAAGCCGTGGCTCGAACATGTCGTTACGAAGGTCGGTTCCGGAGGTAGCGCCGGCGGGGACCTCATGGCCAGTACCGGCGGTCCTCATCTGGCCAATGTGACCCTTGTCTTCCATGACTTTGCCGAGCGTGAACGACCGTCAACGGAGATTATCGGTGAGGTTCGCCAGGCCGTGGCCGACATAGCGGGGGCCGAGATCCAGGTCGAGAGGGAAGAGATGGGGCCGCCGACCGGTGCGGCCGTCACGGTGCGCATCGTGGGAGAGGACTTCCAGACCCTGGAGCGCCTCAGCGAGCAGGCCAAGCGCCTGATTGCCGACGTGTCCAACATCGTCAATCTGCGCAGCGACCTCGAGGCGACCCGTCCCGAGCTGGCCTTCACCGTCAATCGGCGCGTGGCCATGCTCCTCGGAGTCAATACGGCTATCGTGGGCAACTTCCTCAAGATGGCGATCTTTGGCTCCAAAGTCGGGACGTACCGTCAGTATAACGATGAGTACGACATCACCGTGCGTCTGCCTTTGGCCGACCGGGTCAGTGTTGACGATCTCTACCGCCTGCAGATTCCCAATGCGCGCGGCCAGGCTGTTCCCCTCAGCTCGCTCGGCACTGTGCAGTACCGCGGCGGCTTCGGGACGATCAACCGCGTTGATCAGAAGCGCGTCGTCACGCTTACGGCCGACGCTGAAGGACGCCTCAGCTCCGAAGTGCTGGCGGACGTGCAGAAAAGGCTTGAGTCGTTTCAACTGCCCGCCGGCTATGAAATACGCTATGCCGGTGAAAAAGAGGAACAAGACAAAGCCCAGGCGTTCCTCTCCAAGGCGTTTGCCATCGCCCTGTTGCTGGTCACTCTGGTGCTGGTGATCCAGTTTAATTCGCTGATGGTGCCGTTCATCATCTTGACCACCGTGCTCCTCTCGCTCATCGGTGCGCTGACGGGACTGCTGGTGTGTCACTTGCCCTTCGGCATTATCATGACGGGCATCGGCGTGATTAGCCTGGCCGGCGTGGTCGTGAACAACGCCATCGTACTGCTGGCGTACACGCGGCAGTTGCAGCAGCAGGGGCTGGACCTTGTCGCAGCCGCGGCGGAGGCCGGCGTGACGCGCCTCCGGCCGGTGATGCTGACGGCGATCACCACAATCAGCGGCCTGATTCCCATGGCCGTCGGCGTGTCCTACGATTTCCACACGCTGAGCTGGGCCACCAGGAGCGAGTCCACACAGTGGTGGCGCAACATGGCGGTTGTCGTCATCTTCGGCCTGGGGTTTGCCACGATTCTGACGCTGGTCGTCGTCCCTTCCCTCTACGTCATGCTCAGCCGGCTCGGGCGCCGGTTGAGCCGAGAGTCCGTCGCCGTCGATCCGACGGGTGGGCGGGACTAAGCGCGGGTTTTTTTGTAGAGCAAGAGCCGATAGGATTTGAATTGCTTGAACTGCTCACCCGTTCGGCTGCCGCCGGAATACTTCTTATTGATCTTCTCCAGCTCGTCCTGGTACTTCCAGCTCAGAAGCTTGAAAACCGTCGGATATCGGTCGGCCAAAAAGTCGGTGATCGATTCGGCCACCGGTTTGCCGACTTTCTCCAGCGCGTCGTTGAGCAAATCGATAGTGGGCGCCGTCTGCTCGGTGATATCAATATCTTCCACAAGGCTGAAGGCGGACGTCTCCACCAGCTTGGAGAGTTTGTCCAAGTCATGCCCGCCGCTTTGGCGGCCTTTCTCCTGGCCGCTCTTTTTGAAGATATCGCATACCAACATGTGCCCGCCGGCGTTCAGGAACCGTGAGGTATTGGCCAGAGCTGTCGGCAGATCGATGTACTGAAAGCTCTCGACAAATATAATAAGGTCATAACGCTTTTCAGTCTCGAGCTCTTCGTACCTGCACTCAAAGATTTCGCTCTTGTCTCCAACGGATTTCCGGGTTTGCTCGGTCAGAAAAACGCTTGGCGAAACACAATCGACCGCGTATCCCTCCGAAAGCAGCTTCTGGGCAACCCGGCCCGCACCACAGCCCACATCCAGAACCGCCTTGACGCCCTTGGGGATATGGGAAAGAAGGAACTTGACATATTCTTCCTGGGCCCGACCCAGATTGGAAATGTCAACCTGCAACCCCTCCGTCCAGTATCCGTAGTGCAGGTGCTTCAATTTGAGGAAATACTCTCCGCATATCCACCCGATCTTCAGGCCTACTTCTCGCGAACCACTTTCACGCTTATGCTTCATTCAAAACCAACCTTTGCTCAAGAAATACTTGCCCTGTGGGATTTCCTATCTGGCGTCAATTCCGCACGCGCCGCCCACTGTTGTTCCGATCAACTACAATGCTCCGGCGTCTCCCGGATGACGGAACTATAATTGATACGGCCATTATACCAGCGTCCCGCGAAACCGTCCAGCAACTCATCGAGCTGATAACAATAAATCTGTCCCCGGATCCGTCACGACCGGTGAATATTTACTGTAATATTCGCACGGGATCTTATAGTGGCGGATAAGAATTCTGGCTATCGGAGATGCACAGATGCTAAGAGAAGAATCATCGCATTATGTCGCACCAACCGAATCGCAGTGCATAGCGCACGCTCCAAGAAGACCGGCGAGCGGCTGTAACGGCAATCGGTATTGCTAGCTGATGTCGGTCGCGCTCGTCATTGCGCTGCTGGTGGAAGGTGCGCGTTCGCGACCAGCGCGGTGCCCTCTCGGCGTGGAGCGCGCCGGCCCGATGGACGATGGGATTGCTGGATCAGTCCGATTGGAAAGCCAAGTGGATCGGCGCGGACACGCAATTTGCGGAGGTGAAGAAGCTTCCGCCCGAAGGCAGTTACCTGGCCGACCCCTGGCTCCGTAAAGTTATCACTCTGGAAGAGAAGCCCCGGTACGCCTCCATCCACGTCGCCTCCGTGGGCTACCACGAGCTTTACGTCAACGGCAAGAAGGTCGGCGACGCTGTTCTTATGCCCAGTGTGGCCGATCATACAAAGCGTGCACGCTACGTGACCTACGAGATTACCGATCATCTACAGGCCGGACGCAACGCAGTCGGCCTGTGGCTGGGCACTTCGTGGTCGGTCTATCCGCTGTACAAGACCGACGACAAGCCGCAAACACCGTTTGTCATTGCCCAAGCCCGCATCGAAATGCTGGATGGACAAGTCCAGAGCCTCATCACGGATGAAACCTGGAAGACGCACCCCAGCCCCAACGTCTTGCTGGCGACCTGGATGTTCACGAACTTCGGCGGTGAGTATTACGACGCCGGCAGGGAGTTGCCGGACTGGTGCAGCCCTGATTTGGACGACGGCGACTGGAAGCCCGCCACGGTGTATGATCCCAAGCTGGTGCTCTCAGCCGAAATGCTCGAGCCAAACCGTTGCATCCGCAAGCTTGCCCTGAGCACGGCCGAAGGGATCGAACCGGTCGCTATCGAGCCGGTCGAGGGCGAAGACTACCGCGTGGACATGGGCGTGAATTTCGCCGGGCCCATTGAGCTTGACGTGAAAGGCCAGCCGGGTGACATCGTCGAGCTGAAATTCTCGGAGGACAAAGAGAAGTTGGTGACGCACAAGCTCCACAGCGCCTACCGAATCGGGCCGAGCGGCAAGGGGACCTTCTGCAATCGCTTCAACTACGCCTCCGGGCGCTGGATTCTCATCAAGGGACTGGGATACAAACCGGCTTTGGAGGATATCCGGGGCTATCTCGTGCGGACCGACTACGAACGGGCGGGACGGTTCGAGTGCTCCAACAAGCTGCTGAACGACATCTACGACGTCGTGCTGTGGACGTTCGAGAATCTCAGCCTGGGCGGCTACGTCGTCGATTGTCCTCAGCGCGAGCGCATGGGCTATGGCGGCGGCGGACCCGCCTGGAGCGGCTATTGCGTCACCCTGCTGTGGTACATGTACCCGCGCTACGGCGACCTGCGGATACTCGAAGAGAATCTCGCCACGATTGAACTCTGGCTGGCCTTTCTCGAAACCAAATCAAAGAACGATATGCTCGCTCGCTGGGGCGGACAGTGGGATTTCTTAGGCGACTGGCTCTGGCCTGGGGCCGAGGGCGC
The DNA here is from genome assembly GCA_035529475.1 of Sedimentisphaerales bacterium. Classification (GTDB taxonomy): domain Bacteria; phylum Planctomycetota; class Phycisphaerae; order Sedimentisphaerales; family Anaerobacaceae. The sequence continues at coordinate 8,073 of DATKWR010000741.1, forward strand.
CAACGGAGACACGCGGGAGACCCTGTTCTTCAACAATTGCTACTGGATATTCAATCTGCAAACCGCCGCGCGGATCGCCGAAGCTCTGGGCAAAGACGATCTTGCCGGCAAGTACCGCAGCCGCGTCGAGACCGTTCGTCAGGCGGTGCACAAAGAATTCTTCAATCCGGCGGAAAACGGCTACGTGAACAATTTCCAGGCGTATCTCGCCGCAGCGCTGCTGGTCGGCCTGCCTCCTGAGAACGTGCAGCCGGCGGTATGGAAACGCTTCGAGGACGAGATTCTCATCCATCGCAAGGGGCACTTCTGGGGAGGCATCACGGGCGGCTACTTCATTGTCAAGAACCTGATTGAATTCGACCGCCCGGACCTGATGTTTGAGATGGCCACGAAAGAAGACTACCCGGGCTGGGGCGACATTTGAAGACGGCTCTTTGCGACAAGCGCCTTGCGGCATTGCGCCGAACGGCGTCGCGCCTGGAATTTCCTTGCAAACCGGCCCTATTGGATGTAAAGTGGAGGCGCGTGAAAAGCCGATTTATGTACTGCTTTTCGACGTTCTAATGCCAACGTAGCTCAACGGTAGAGCTCTGGTTTTGTAAACCAGGGGTTGTCGGTTCGAATCCGACCGTTGGCTTTCCTTTTTCCCCCATTCCAACCGTTGCCAAACGGTGACTTTCTTTGCCTAAATCGCTGCTGTTCAAGCAATTACCGCCTCCGTCGTTTTCTCGCGCCTCATCCGACTCATTGCCAACTGCTGCCGACCGGTCACAGTCAGAGAAAGCCGCAGGTGTCAATTTAGGTGTCCATTTAGGTGTCCATCTGCCTGTCTTGCCCTCAACATTCTCGACCGGTTTGCTATCCGTTCCGGTTGCAACTGCCTTCTGAGCCTGACTGCTCGGCAAGGACAAATCCGGCAACGCAGCAACGGCGTCAGACTCTTGGCCTCGCAGAGTATGCGTGTAGATCGACATGGTCAGATTTATGTCGCTGTGCCTCATAATCGACTGCGCCACTTTCGGGTGAACGCCGCTCGCCGCCAGCAAGCTGCCTGTCGTATGCCGCAGGCAATGGAAATCCGCGTACCGCTCAGCAGCGTCAACATACGGAATTCCGGTGTCGGCCAAGTCCGCTTTCAACATGCACGCCGTCTTGTCCGTCAGTCGCGTGTAGGTTCCACCAAAAGCCTTGACGCCGGGCAGCCTGCCCGCAAGGAACGTCTGGAGTTCTGTCGCCGTGTCCGATCTCAGTGGCAATATGGCCGTCCTCTTGTTCTTCGCGTAGGCGCTGTTGACCGTAACCGTACTGGCCTCGAAATCAAACGATGATACCTTCAGGCTTCGCAACTCTTTCCGCCTCAGACCGCTCTCCGCAGCCACACGGTACAACAAGGCTCTCTCACGACCGTCCATTCCGTAAC
>DATKWR010000742.1:0-3780 GCA_035529475.1 Sedimentisphaerales bacterium
CGGCTGCCGAAATCTACACCAAGAGGATGGCTCTCGGCACCGAACAATCAGAGCAAATGAACGATTTATTTCAAAAGATTGCTGGTGCGACACGGAACACGGGAAGAACCTAAGTATGGACCTTAACCGAAGGACATTACTGAAAGAGAAAAACCCCATCACGATGAGCAACGTGAGAAGGTTCTTAAAGACGGCGAATTTACGCAAATACGTCCATCCATTGCCCTATCATCCACTGCCACTGCTGAAAGCAAAAAACAAGTAGCTCTTTGCAAAACCTAACAACGTAATCATAGCGATACGATAAGCTGGAAGAAGCCCGTATCTGATTCGGTGTGTGCCGAGTTGGATGCGGGTTTTTGTTTTTTACGGAACCAAGTTTGAACAATCCGGCGAATAACCGGGACTCAAACGCCAAACCAAGGAGATGTAACGATGCCAGACGAAAGAGAAGACCTCACAGGGTCGGATGTCCAATCCCAGCAGGATGCCGGGACAGCGGACGCCGACACAACCAATCAGGATGCACAAGCGGACGATGCCACGAACGACGGTGCAGCGGGCAGCGAGCAGGATCCCAAAGATTACCGTGCCGAATACGAAAAGCTCCAGAGGGAAAAAACGGAGCTACAATCGCAGTTCACCACGGTTTCACAGGACGCAGCCAAGGCCCGCCAGATGCTCGAAGCCGTCCAGCCCTACGTCGATTATTCGAGGGCTCAGCAGCAGGCCGGACAACAGGCAGATGCCGGCCAGGGCGACTCGGATGACGAGGAGTACCTGACTAAGAAACAGGTGCAGGAATTCGTCGCCAACACGGTCAAGGGCGTTCGTGAGGAGATTATCGCGCAGAGGGTACGAAGCCAGTATTCCGACGTTTGCGATAACGACTGGAAGGAGAAGATCGTCCTCAATGAGTTGGCCAAACTCGCCAAGACGCATCCTTACGAGGACCCGGAACAGCGGATAAAGCGTGCCGTCGAGACCGCCCGGAACATCTTGAAGGGCGTTCAGGAAGAGGGCCGCAAGCAGGCCGAAGCCGACAGCCAGAAGGCGCAAGCCGAGGCGAAGAAGAAGGCCGCGGCCGCTGCAGCAGCTTCGGGTCTGGAGGCAACAGGCGTCACATCTCCTGCAACAAAGGAGTCCGGAACAGAGGAACAGACCGGACCGAGTTACATTCAGAACAGGAGGGACAGGCGCGAGGCAACTCGCAATATCTCTTCTTGACCTTTGTAAGGAGACCAGACTATGGCAACCCAACAAATGTGGGTGACAAGCACGCTCGGCGGGTACCTGAGCAATCCGCGCCTCAGTCGCAAGATTTGGGACGCGGCCCAGCCGCTCATGCGGTTCACTCAATTCTGTAACATGAAGGACGATACGCTCGGCAAGGGCCAAAAAGGCGGAATCGTTCTTTTCGACAAGCTGGGCGACATACCCGGAACGCACGGGACGCTGGTGGAAACCAACACCATGCCGCGTGCGAACTTCGTGGTCGGCCAGGGGACGGCGACCATCGCCGAGTACGGAATCAGCATCCCGACAACGTGGAAGCTCGAGAAACTCTCGGAGTACAACACGGACAACATCTTCCACAAGAAGATTAAGACCCACCAGGCCCAGACGCTTGACGCCGCCTGTAAGGCAGCCTTCATCGACACGCTGGCCAAGTATGTATGCGTCGGGACCGCCAGCTACAACCTCGCAACCGATGGCGCAGGCACCGGCAACGCCGGCAGCAACCTTCTCAGCTACCACGTGAAGAACATCTGTGACCAGTTGAGGATATGGAACGTCCCGCCTTACGACAACGAGGGCAACTACGTCTGCATAGCTTCCGTGAAGGCCCTGCGCGGTCTGACGGACGATTCGACGTGGATAGACGTCTTCCGCTACACAAAACCGGGCCAGCGCCTGACGAATGAGGCCGGTAAGATTTACAACTGCCGATTCGTGACCGAAAACCACCTCCTGTCGAACGCCCTCAACAGCAGCTACGGCGAGGCCGTGTTCTTCGGTGACGAGGCGGTAATGGAAATTCCCGTCGCGCCGCCCATGATCACATACGAGGAAAAGGATCACGGGCGCGATAAGAGCATCGCCTGGAAGTGCCTCACCGCCTACAAGAGTATCTGGTGCGACACCAACAGCAAGACCGGGGATTCAGTGGACACCACGAAGGGCTGGACCCCGCACATAATCCATGTAACGACCGCCTGACGGTAATTCAACCAGTGAGTGTGTATGTCGTTGAACCATGAACCGACCATGACAAGAAGTTAAGGAGTCAAAAAACCATGGCTGGAGAAAGATACTCAGACCCGATGTACGAGGCAGCGATTGAGTCCCAGATTCCCAATGTCTCGGGGACGGCGACCGCAACGGCCTCGGCAGCGGTGGTAACCAAGACGGATGCCACCAAGTTCGAGCTGTTCGCTCGCTGCAAACTGCTGGCGATGAAGGCACAGGTGCTTACCGCAGAAGCCTTAGCGCCTGCGGGAGCAGGTAAGTTGCTCCTGATGAACGGAGCGACACAGCTTGGAGACGTCGCCATCGGCACCTCGACCGCACTAACCGACGTTGACGGGACAATGACGGCGGCAGCCTGCGCCGACATAGCCGCCAACACGGAACTTCAGGTCGATATGGAGCTGGGGACCGCTACGGCGTCGGCTGGCGTCCATGCGCTGGGTCCGGTCAATCTCAGATTGACGTACCAACGCCTCTTTGCCTAAAAAAGCGTTCGTCCTTTCATTAGTTTTGGCGACCGGCGGCGAGACCTTACCGGCGCTCGCCGCCGGAATCGCTTAACGAAGGATTGATTGGATATGATTTACGACTGTTTCCTGTTCTACAACGAGTTCATGCTGCTGGACCTGCGACTAAAGGAGTTGTGGGACGTCGTCGATAAGTTCGTCCTGGTTGAATCCAACGTCACATTCACCGGCAGGCCGAAGCCCCTGTACTTCTCCGACAACATGGAAAGATACAAAGAATATAGAGACAAGATCATTCCGCTGGTTCACTTCGTCTCGAACCCCGATGAGGACGCCAGAGAAAACGAGCGACAGAACAGAAATGCCCTTGCCAAAGGTCTCTATGATGCGAAACCTGATGACACCATTATTTTGACGGACGCTGACGAGATTCCAAACAAAAAAATAGTCAAGGCCCTGCCGGATGTAAAAATTCGTGGTCATCTGACGATGCGGTTCTATTACTACTGGCTCAACTGCCTTTCAACCGTCAAATGGCATTGGCCGGCCTTCTGCAAGTTTGGGGACTTCCCCGAAAAAGGTATGCAGTCTTTGAGAATCAGCCTTGATGATCAGCCTGCCCTGCCGGATGGCGGCTGGCATTTCAGTTACCTTATGCAGGCAGAGGAAATAAGCCAGAAATTGCACAGTTTCTGCCACACAGAGATGAACAGGCCGCAGTGGAACAACCTCGACCACATACGCAGATGCCGCGAGAACATGGTGGACCTGTACGACAGAGAGGCTTATCAATTCTCACTGGACGATATAGAGAACCTGCCGGACGAAATCCGCAATAATCCCGAACGCTATCAGGAGTACATCAAAGACTATGACCGTGCCTGTTGTCATCCCGTTTTATAAGAACGAGCAGCAACTCGACAAGTGCCGCGAACATCTCAAGGCGCAGACGGTTGGCGTCAAGGTCTTCATCTACGACAACTCCGACGACAACATCTACTTCACGCGGGCCATAAACGCCGGTCTGCGGGCGTTTCTCGAACAGGAGCCGGAGCCCCCGTAC
>DATKWR010000743.1:0-3113 GCA_035529475.1 Sedimentisphaerales bacterium
CGGCGATTCCGCCGGTGGAAAGCCCTTTTTCAGCGGCAAAGTTCTGTGCGACTTCATTTTCACTTAGCGCTCTATCGTAGATGCTAACTTCATCGATAGCTCCATTGAAGAGTTCGCTTGGCGCTTTGACATTAGCGCCAATCCGTCCAACAACTAAAACTGTATTTATCGACATGGCCTGTTCTTTATCAAGTACACCGTCAATGTATATCCGTATGGTCGTGCCGTCATACGTTTCGGTCACGTAATGCCACTCACTATTTGCTACGCTTCCATTGGACGTTACATCAGCATTTTGACCACAAAACTTAATCGTTTGGTTAGCGAGTATAAGAATAGCACACCTTTGAGTGTTTGCGTTTGCCCCCCATTCAAGAGCTGGCCTGACACCGGCGCCTTCGGGCTTAACCCAAACGGACATAGTTCTTGGCGCATTTCCTTCCGGCAGGCCGGAAGGGTCGAAATCAACGTAATCGCCATCCCCGTCAAACGTTAACGCGTCGCCGATTCTTCCTGCAGTCGAATGGGTGTTGCCGATGATCGTTCCGTCTCTACCTCCCCAGACATCCTTGGCCGTTTGACCAGTTACGTCAGCCGTATCAAACGTCCAGTAGCTGAGCAACCCATCAGTCACCACCTGGCTCTTTGCAACGTCTGTTTGCCCGAACAGTGTTGCCAGAATTGTCACAACAAGGATTGTAATTCGAATGTTTTTAGGTTTCATTGGTTTCTCCTCTTTTTTGAAGTAGATTATTGGTTTCATCTCAACAGCAGTCACGAAAAGCTCTTTCTCATCAGCTATCTCCTTTCCGGGCTTCTCACGCGACGGCGAGCCCTCGTGCATAACACTTTTGGGCACCCACACTCTGGTCTATCATTCAAAGTAAAACCTCCTACGAAAAGAAACAACCATTCTGTCGAAGCAGAGCCTATTCATAGATATTCTCCATCTGCCAGGCGTCGAGCGATTCGAGCACGGCATCCTGGCCCTGCGCACGGAGCGAGACGCCGACGCTGTCGGCGCGACTGGGATAGGCACGCACAGCGACACATTGCTTACCGTTTACGAACACTTCCACAACGCTACGGTCGATGAACACGCGCAACTTCAGCGGCTCGTCAGGCCCAAGGGCCACCTGGGCCGTCTCGGGCGGGCGACAGCGCACGTCGGCCGCCAGAGAAGAACGCGAGGAATCGATCGAAACCACGCAGGGCAACGGGTGCTCTCGTTGGCGAAAGCCCCGATCCCGGAAGCACTGGATGCGCGTCACCTCCTCGCCGTCGGGCGAGCGCAGGACGTTCAGCTCAAGGGTCTGCGCGCGCTGCGGGGCGATCTGGGCGACGATTTCCATCGCGTTGCCGCGGATGTTGTCCAGGACGACATCCCGGTTGGCGGGCAGTGTCATCGCCTCGACGTGCTTATGATCGGCCCGGAGAGATTCGATGTCACCGGCGGGCTCGATATGCAATGGATTGAAAGACCCTTTCGGGGCGAGCGTCAGGCGGCGCGGCAGGGACATCAAACGATCCCACCCCGGCGTCGGCTTGCCCTCGTTCATGTTGAAGATCACGATGACACCCCCCTTGCCGTCCGGTGTGGCGGACGGGGCATGCACGCCGCACGGCCCGAACGCGCCGAAATTGAAGTCGCCGCCCTGCGTCACGACAAACTTGTCGCGTTGCTTGTCGTAATCGCCCAGCAAATACTTGCCCCCGCTCATGTGACTGAAGTGCAGCAGGATGTGCTTATCGCCGATGGGCCAGAAGTACGGACACGCCCCATCATCCCCGACCAAAGAGTAATGGTCGTCTTCTACAAACGGGTGGAGATACTCCCATGTCGCCAGGTCCTTCGAGCGTAACAGGAAGTTGGCGCGCACCGGCTTGCCCCCGGGCCCGTTCGGCAGCGTGCCCCCCGACAGCGAGTAGTACATCCCGCCTTTCTTCCAGATGCACGGATCGAAGACACGGTAAGGCGGGACGGACCCGTCCGCGTTTCTCATGGGGATCACGGCTTTGCCGGTCACCTTCTCCCAGTTCAACAGCAGGGGATCGCTGGATACGGCGACCATATTACCGACCATCGTCCCGTGGTACATGGCTATGACCCGGTCTTCCTCGACGAATGCCGATCCGGAAAAGCAGGCCCTCTCCGGGTTGGGATAGATCGCGTAGGGCAGGTCGCGCCAATGGATCAGGTCGTCGCCGATCGCGTGTCCCCAGTGCTGGCGCGGGTCTTCGGGCGGGTACCCCTGGTAGAACAGGTGCCAGCGCCCCTGCCAGAAACAGAGTCCGTTCGGGTCATTCAGCCGGTTTTCCGGGCTGGTGAAATGGTAGAGCGGATGGTGCGGATCCTTCAGCAGTTTTTCTCGCGACACCCGGAAGCGTTCCAGGAGCGGATTGTTTTTCAACTGCTTTTCCTGCTCAGCCAATGTATTTGCAAAGGTGAATTTTGGGACCTTCGATTCATAGCCGGTTTCTTTCTTCCGGGCTCCGAACACCTCATTTATCGGCAGTGCCAAAGCCGCTGCTGACAAGGCTGATTGTTTGAGAAAACTGCGACGTTTCATTGCTAACTCCTTCGGTAACCGTTCACGCGTATTTTGACAGTATCCGGCAACACACCCGACACTCTCTGTGAGGTACTCCCGGTTAGTCTGCCCGGGACACTGTTTCTTCAGGTTTACCACCTCGTTCCTTCAGAAGCTGTCTCTCTCGAAAACTCTGTCCTCGTTTATTTATCAATGGCTGCGGAAGGAAGGCGGCGACTTGATTCTCTGATTATCAGTTCCCCTTTGAGAAAAATTCTTCGGGCCGGACGCTCCGGATGCAACAGTCTGGCACGCATGGCCTGCACCGCAGTCAATCCTATATCCGGACAAGGTTGATGGTACGTCGTCAAGGGCACGCTCAGCAAAGAGGCGTATCTCACATCATCGAAGGCGGCGACCCGGAGGTCTTCAGGGATGGAGGCACCGGCGTCAACAAGTGAACGCAGGAGTATGGCCGCGGTGGCATCATTGGCGCACACCAGTCCGTCAGGATTGCGACGCCGAATAATCCCTATCGCTTGCTGCGGTTCGGTCATGTCAAGTTCATGTACGACAAGGTCT
>DATKWR010000744.1:0-4195 GCA_035529475.1 Sedimentisphaerales bacterium
GGGTCTTTCGGGTAGTCGGGATGCTCGGGCTCCTGCTCTGCATTCAAATGATAGAGGTTTCCCAAAAACTCATCGAACCCGTGATTGGTCGGCAGCATCTCGTCGCGGTCGCCGAGGTGGTTTTTGCCGAACTGGCCGGTCACGTAGCCCTGCGCCTTGAGCAGCCCGGCGATGGTCGGGTCTTCCTTCTTCATGCCTTCCGGCGCACCGGGCAATCCAACCTTGGTCAGGCCGGTGCGCATGGGCGACTGGCCGGTGATGAATGCGGCTCGGCCGGCCGTGCAACTCTGCTGGCCGTACCAGTCAGTGAACAGAGCGCCTTCTTTGGCGATGCGGTCGATGTTGGGCGTCTTGTAGCCCATCATGCCCTGGTTGTTGGCACTGATGTTGAAGCCGCCGATGTCATCACCCCAAATCACCAGGATGTTCGGCTTCTTGGTCTGGGCTTCGGCCTGGACCGCCGGCAAGGCCAACAAAAAAATGGCCGCGATCCCGGCAAGGATTCCACGGGCCGTTTGCTTCCGGACAATCGTCAAGAAGTGCCTTGTCTTCATCTCGATCTCCTCATGTAATTAAACCGACATTCCCCAGATGACAATGGATTAGCGGCCTGCTAGCTTTCATATTTTGGCTTATCGCCAAGTAGAAATGAAGAAGTCCCGCAGGGGGGGAATGCGGGACTTCTTGGAGTCCTTGGGGGACTTAGTGATGGGAGGGACCCCATCACGGCCCCTATATAGTGCGTCGAGAGTTGAGGTCAACCCCGGCCCGCGTGACCATTTTGTGACAACTAAGAAAGCCCCAAGTGCGCCACGAGGAATAGCTTGACCCGCCCCTCTTGAGTGGCTTCGCTGCCCCGGCACCAGCTTCGCGTCGTACCAGTGACGCCGGCGAGATCACTACTGGGCCTATTCACAGGATGGCCAACCGAACCCCCGACGCCAGGGCGGCGGAGGCAAGCTGGAAAGTATCGCGATCGCCGCTCACAATGAGGACGGTGCCGCCGCGCTTTTCTTCCTTTGCGGCAGCTGGCGGCAAGAAAATCATCCGCCTCGAAGCCCGGCGCTTTCACATTCTGAAAGCCGCATGCAGGCCGGATGGAATTTTCGGAAAGGACAGGTTTTCGGTACACACAATGGTGGCGGCAACTGAACTACGTAACCGCGACGGAAGAAACCCCGAAGGATAGAGAAACCTTGCTTTTTGCTAGACCCGGTAGCCGGCTGGGGATCAAATATAAAAAACGATGTGAAGGGGGATCGACAATGAGAAGCCGTATTGTCTTCGTCGCCTTGCTTGCAGGTGCCGCAAGCATCGGATCCATTGACGCTCGGGCGGCAGAAAACGCGAGCGGCTGGTACGCTCTTGGAACGAAAGCCTCTATGGCAGGCTTTGTCCCGCCGCCTGGGACCTATTTCGTCGATGTGAGCCTCTATTACTCGGGAGAGGCCAGCGGACGATCTGCGGAGGGCGTCGCGCTCCGCGACATCGGAGGAATAAACATCAGCGGCGAGTTTACATTAGAGGCCGACATCAAGGTCGAAGGCCAGACCTACGTCAACTTGCCATCGGTGTTGTGGGTCGCGCGCGGCAAGGTGCTGGGTGGCAATGTTGGGTTTGGGGCCATCGTTCCGTTCGGCTGGAAGGATGTCAACGTCGACATCGACGCTCTTGCCACCCTGATGCTCGGTCCGCCGATCAATCAGACATTCCAGCGCGGCGGGCGTTTCACTGAGACGGACAGCTCGACAGAGTTTGGCGATCCTGTCCTCAATGCTCTGATCGGCTGGCATGAAGGAAACTGGCATTGGAACGTCGGCATGCTCGTCAACGTCCCGATCGGTCCCTGGAGTAACAGCAGCAGCTCAAATATTTCCTTCAATCATTGGGGCCTCGACACGACGGCTGCCGTTACGTGGCTGGACCCCAATATCGGCTTCGAGATCTCGGTCGCCCCTGGCTTCACCTTCAACTGGGAAAACCCCGACACGAACTATACGACCGGTACCGAATTCCACGTGGAGTTCGCGCTGCTACAGCACTTCTCTCCGAAGTTTGCCGCTGGCATTACCGGCTTCCATTATCAGCAAGTCACGGGGGACAGCGGCGCCGGCGCCGTGCTGGGAGATTTCGAAGGCCGCGTCACGGCCCTGGGGCCTGTCGTGACCTACAATTTCAACCTCGGAAAGATTCCAGTCAGCACCCAGTTGACCTGGATGCATGACTTCGACGTCGAGAATCGTCTCGAAGGCAATCTCGGCCTGCTCACGATCTCATTGCCGCTATCGGGCAGCTCGCCGCCGCCCGCCAGCCTCGAGTGATCAGATATCAGATCGCAGACGCTGGTAAGTCCGGCAGGCGATGGGAAGGTGGTTTCCGCGTGTACCCCTCCCGCCGCTTCCGGTCCAAACCGGACTTTTGAAGCCACCGTAGCGAATGACGGGTCTGAGCCAAAGCCGACCTACCGGGCGCGCAAAGACAGACTTCGACGGAAATGGATAGGGAGTGCCGAATCCGATGCGTCCGGCGCTCCCGGTGACGATCAGTAGAGATCGCCGTCAGCTGCCTGGAGGATATTGACAACGCCTTCGTCGATCATCTCTTGCAGAACGCTCAGTCGGTCGAAGTCCTCAGGCGAGTTGTAATTCTGAACATGGACCATGACGATGTTCTTCACGCCGGAGTCATCCTGGAGTTTCTTCATGTCGCTCGGGAACATGTGATAGGCGCCAATGACCTTTACTTTTTCCTCCTCGGTATCCCCGCCCCAGGGTGCGAACTTGATGTTCTTGCGGGTGATACCCTCGACGAACAGGACGTCGGCATCCTTGGAGGCGTTCACCAACCCTTCCGAGTAGTGGCCGTCGCCGCCGAATACCAGAACCCGGTTGTCCGGCTTGGTGGTGAATCGGTAGGCGTGCGTGTTTTCGAGGAAGCCGTGCTTGGTTGGGAAGGCCTCCACGAGCACGTTGTCATCCTCGAAGATCTTGCGCCCATTGACGTCGACATGCGGCCAGACCGGCACGCCGACAGCCGTCGCCCCGTCGAACTTCTGCACCGTTGATCCCTGGGCCATTTCGTTGCGGTCGATGCGCCAGGCATCGTTGATGCTGGCGATCATCTCGTCGACGCCAGCCGGTCCGTAGACCTTCTTGTCCACGACCTTGAGGTTCGAGCCGAACTTGAAGGGATTTAAGATGAAAGACGGCAACCCGACCGTGTGATCCTCGTGCAGATGCGTGAGGAACATGTACTTGATGTTGGGAACGTTCATGATCGTGGCGAGGTCAAACGCGGGCTGCGATTGGACCGATTTGCCGACCGCCCGCCACCAGCCTTCGCCAGCATCGATGAAATAGGGCGTGTCATTGACGATCACAGCCAGCGCCGGACCGTAGCGATAGGGGTTCGGGTTGGGGTCGCCACTGCCCATTACAAGCACTTTCGACGGCTTGTCAGCGGGTGAGCGGTTGATCGGGCCGCGGTTCTCGAAAATCGGCCAGTTTCCTGGAGAACTGTAGGCCGTTTTCATATTGGTCATCTGAGTGAACGGCACGTTGAGGTGGTTTTGCTCGGTCGTTGCTGCACCGGCGGCAAGGTTTTCTTCCCACGTTTGCGCCAGTGCGGAAGACGCCCCGATCAGGCCGATAATCAATACCGCACCGGCAAGGCCAGATGCAGCGGCTCTGCGCTTCGCTCGGAATATTCTGTTCATGTTTTCCTCCACATGGTGTTGGCTTGGCAAACCGGCGCGTTCGCGCAGACAAGAGGAATGCCTCCAGAGTCGTCTCGCTTTGGACCTTGCGCTCGTGGTGTAGCGGCTTAGTTTCCATAGACATCTATATGGTCTTGGCGAGACAACAAGGTCGACGCAGCTTTTGAGCGAACGCTGAACCGGCGCTTCGAATTTGCAACTTGGATGCTCATTGAGGCTGGGTTTCCGCCCGAACGGGCGAAATGGCGTTGTCAGACTAACTAATCATGGCATTGTCAGACAAATCTAACCGGGCATGCGAATGGTGCTGATCTGAAGCGTTCAGGCCGCAAGCTGACGCCATTCTGCGAGTGCGGCAGCGCGGTTCTGTTTGAAGATGTCGCGGGGGTTGAGGTGACGGTCGAGGTTGAAGTGGTTGTGGATTGATGCGTGGGCGGCGGCGAACTTTTGGAGAGTTTTCATGTCTCTGAACTTTGCCAT
>DATKWR010000745.1:0-3443 GCA_035529475.1 Sedimentisphaerales bacterium
AGGGCCAGCAGCGGCGCGATATCTTCGGGCCTGGCCCGGACCGTCTGGCGGGCCTGCGTCGCCGTTCGGCTCCTGCCCTTTTCGAGGATTTGCTCGGCGATGTCCGACATGTAGTAGTAGAATTCATTCGGCGTGCGAGCGCGAACGGCCCGGCGGCCGTTGACAAACAACTGCTCGAAATACCACTCGCCCGAGGCCACTTCCGGCAGGCGCGCTTCCCAGAGCCCGTCCGGGCCCTGCCTAAACCTGGTGATGGATCGCCCGCCGGTGAAGACGGGCTTTGCTCCGGAGGCCGCTTCGTAGCTGATCGGACATGCCTGCGTGCCGCTGTCCAGATGCGTCAGAACCAGAGGCCCGGCCAGCGCATACGTTCCGTCCGCGACGATGACGCGCACGGGCTCGGCCAGCGGGCCTCGCGACTTCAAACGCCTGATTGCATCCCGCGCCCCGGTGAGGGTGGCCAGCGGGCCGTCGGTTCTGCCTGCGTTCGGTTGGGCCAGGGTTCCCGACCATCCATCACGGCCCTCTATGCAAACATGGAGATTCACGGCCCCGGCCTGCCCGCCCCAAGCCAGCGAAAGAACCACGCCGATCACATACCACCGGAGTATCGAATGACTCTTGCTCATGTCAGTTTCCCTCACGTTTGAACGAGCCGAAACCCCTTTTAGGGTGTCTGTAAGAAGTTTACAATGTCATTCTGAACGGAGCGCAGCGCAGTGAAGAATCTGTTGCCGATGGTGGCACGAGCTTCCAGCCCGTGGAACGAATCACGGCCAAGATGGCCGTGCCACGTCCAGATGCTTCGCTTCGCTCAGCATGACAAGAACGAGAACGACAAGTTCTCACGCACACTCTCACGCGGTCAGCTTTTCCCACGTGATTCCCACCTTCTTCAGGGCGTAGCCGACCTCGCGCATGTAATCGCCGTAGCCGGTCATCCAATGGAAGCCGGGCATCCGCTCGGCCAGCGTCAGGTCGGCGCACGCATAGCGGATGTCGATCTGCGAGCGGCAGATGTCCATGAATGGAGCGTCGATAATCTCACCTAACAGGCCGACCCATCGCTCGAGCTTAAAGTCGGGCACGATGTTGGTCACCACCTGGCCTTTGCTCATCTCGACCTTCGGCGCGGCGCCGTAGTCCGACTCGAAGTGTGTCAGGATGCGGACCGGCTCAAGGTCTTTGCCGTTCATCTTTCGCGGGGCCGTGCAGTGAGCTAAGGTGATAACGCCGTCGTGCGGATAGGTCGGGTCGTTGAGGAATACGGGCCGGCCGGAAATATTCGCCAGCAGCACACCTGACGGGATCACGACGAAGTCCGATTCGCAGAAGGCCAGGTACTGCCCGTCGTTCAATAAGCTCAGCGTCATACAGGCGGAGGTTTCGGCCATCGGCATGATGGTCCCCATGCAGCCGTTGATGGTAATCGCCTGGCAGTTGGCCTGCTTCATGATGCCGCGAAAGACCTGTTCGAGCAGGAAGGCATTATCGACAAACTCGCGCTTGGTTTCCAGTGTGTTGCCCGGCGCTTTGAGATAAGCTCCGGCGCGCTGCACGGCGCGCTGCACGGCGGCGCCGTCGGCGCGCGCCTCCTTGATCAATTTTCCCAATTCGTTGTAGGAAACCGTCTGCATGTCGAATTGCCATTTCTCCCTGACTAAGTTGGGTACGACGTCTTTCGGCTGGGCCCAGGCGCCGGGTCCGCCGATAGCGACGATTCGCGTACCTATCGTGTTGCGCAGGCCGCACAGACCACGCAGACGCCAGAGAATCTCGTCCTGGCTGTCGATAACAACATCGCCATCGTCGATTCCCGTCAGGGCCAGCGCATCAGTGTGCTGCCTCAGGTAACGCGGGCTGATAATCTCGTACCAGAGATACACGGGGCCCGACTTGTGCCGGCAGAAGAAGATCATGTCCTTGCCTCGCTCGGCCAGCTTGGCGAACGTATCCATCCCGCCGCCGGCGGCATAGACCAGAATCACGTCGGCCTTGTCGAGGTAACCCAGGCCGGACAGGTCGCCAGCACCTCTGATCGCGGCAACGGGGAGAAACTCCACGGGGAAGTCCGCCTTGCCTTCCAGCTCGCTCAATTCGCCCTTGATCCGGCCCACTTCCTGCTCGGCGTCCTGCTGGGTCCGGATACCACCCCAACTGCGCCAGCTCGATTGAGGGCGCGGCTTGGGCGTGCTGTACAGAAGTACCGGCTGGACGACGAGGGGGCGTCTTTGCGGCCCGCCTTCGCCCTGTTGCTCGGCAGCCGAGAGGGCCGACCAGCTCATGCCCGCCAGCGCCGTTCCCAGGACGGCTGCTCCGCCCATACCCTGCAGGAAACCCCTTCGGGTCATGTCGCTGGCCGAATGGTCGTGGCCGCATGGGCAGCACGTATGTCGCACGGAATAATCGTCGCAATGTTCGGTAGTCATCGGAAGTTCTCCTTATTAATCTGCCTCTGTGCACCTGTTCGAACACACTGTGTTCTTTGCCGGAAGAGTATAACCGAAACCCGGGCAGCCAGAAAGCAAAAAGCCTTGTCGCCCGCACCCCACCGCCTTTTTTTGTTGCCTGCTCCGACAAAACCGTGTACATTACCCCTTGATATGCGGAACAAACCTTGAGTGCGTCGCGTAGCAGTAGCACAAACGTGTGCCGTTGGCGGGGATGACGTGTAATTGGCAAAAGGTGACGGGTTTCTATCGAGGAACCGCTCGAATGTTTTGAGAGCAGTGTCTGGCGGAACTGCGGAACTAAGGAGAACGTTCATGGCGAAGATACAGATTGTTTTTTACAGCATGTACGGGCACGTGTATAAGCTGGCCGAGGCGGTGGCCGAAGGGGCACGCGAGGTCAAGGGGACGCAGGTGGAGCTTTATCAGGTTCCTGAGCTTGTGCCTGATGAAGCGCTGGAAAAAAGCGGGGCCAAAGCGGCACGCAAGGCGTTCGCGCATATCCCTGTCATCGAGCCGGCGAAACTGGCCGAGGCCGATGCGATTATTTTCGGGACGCCGACGCGGTTCGGCAACATGTGCGCCCAGATGCGCAATTTCCTCGACCAGACGGGCCAATTGTGGGTCAAAGGGGCGCTGGTCGGCAAGGTTGGCAGCGTCTTCACCAGCACCGGCACCCAGCACGGCGGCCAGGAGACGACGATTACCAGCTTCCATTCGACGCTGCTGCATCACGGCATGATTGTCGTCGGCGTGCCCTATAGCGTTCCGGAATTGCTCAACATGAAAGAAATCACAGGCGGAACGCCTTACGGAGCGACGACGCTTGCCGGTACCGACGGTTCCCGCCAGCCGAGTGAAAACGAGCTGGCCATCGCCCGATTCCAGGGCAAGCACGTCGCCGAGATTGCCAAGAAACTCTTCGGCTAATGGGCCCTGCCGTCTCAAAGCGACAACATTCCGCGGGGCATGCACAGCACCTGTTTATCCTGC
>DATKWR010000746.1:0-2251 GCA_035529475.1 Sedimentisphaerales bacterium
CGACTTGGCCGTATCGCTCCACAGCCATCAGTCGCCTCCGGCACTGCTGAGGCCAGCCTATGTGACAGAACAAATCCAGGAGCAGGTGCGTTCGTTGGCTCAGAGCTGTTACGCCCTGTTGGCGAAGCGCGGGCTGCCCTCTCAAAAGCCCTTTTCCATCACAGCCGAAGGCGGCTCCAACCCGGCGCCGTTCAACCTGGCCAGCGCGATCTACCATACCAGTGGAACGGCATCATTCACCTTCGAATGTCCCCACGGCCTTACAGGCGAAAAATCCTGTCACGTCACAGCCGAGCAGATACTCGACATCCAGCTTACACTCTATGAAGCGATGATGCGCCACGCGATCGAGAAAAAGAAAGCGGGGTAGTGCCGGGGGATGACTCAATACCCTATCGCGCAGCCATCTTTGCGAGGGTCTGAGCCGCCAAAATATCGCCTTGGATTCGCCCGCCTCCATATTCCCTGGTAACCTCCGAAGACGCCAATATCGGGGCTTATCTTGTGGCCCATAGAAGCCAGCGCGGCCTTGACGTCTTGTCCAATGCGCCGTTCGAAGCTTACCGAGCCGCCGGTAGTCATCTTTTGTCCCGTCGGCGTCGAGCTTTCGGAATGCTGCACTCGCGGCTGCTCGCCGGCCTGCTGCGGCGAGAAGCCAAAATCGATAATGTTCATCAACACCTGCACGTGGCCCTGCGGCTGGAAGTCGCCCCCCATGACGCCAAACGAGAAGACAGGGTTGCCGTTCTCGGTGACAAACGCCGGGATGATTGTGTGGAACGGCCTCTTGTGAGGCTCCAGCCTGTTAAGGTCTTTGGGGTTCAGCGAGAACAGTTGCCCCCGGTTCTGAAGGCAAAAGCCCATGCCGTCCGGCACGAACCCCGAGCCCCACGGATAATAGATGCTCTGAATGAGCGAGACCATGTTGCCGTCCTTGTCGGCCGTCGTCAGATAGGTGGTGTCGGAGGAGCTTTTGAGTCTGCCCGGCGCGACGTTTTGAGCGGCTCGCTTGAGATCAATCAGCTTGACACGCTGCCTGGCGTAGTCTTTCGAGATGAGCTCTTTGACCGGGACGTCGGCAAAATCCATGTCGGCGTAATAGACCGCGCGATCCTCGAAGGCGAGTTTCTTGGCTTCGATGAACAGATGCAAATGCTCAGCCGAGTTGGGCGGCATCGAGCCGATATCGAAATGCTCCAGCAGATTCAACATCTGTAGTGCAGCGATTCCCTGCCCGTTGGGCGGCAGTTCCCAGACGTCATAGCCCCGATAGTTCGTGCTGACCGGCTCGACCCAGTTGGCGGTATGCTCGCGAAAATCACGAAAGGAGAACCGGCCCCCGTTGGCCCGGGAGAACTTGACGAGTTTCTCAGCAATCTGGCCCTCATAGAAGACGTCGGCTCCCTCCTTCGCGATGGTCTCGAAGAACCGTGCCAGGTCTTCGTTTCTGAAGACATCTCCAAATCGAAAGGGTTTGCCCTCGGGCATAAAGGTACGAGCCATAGCGGCATTCGACTCGGGGCCCAACGACCACGACTGGGTGATGATGGGCGAAACGGGAAAACCGCCCCGGGCGTATGAAATAGGCGCTTCCAGGACTTTCGCCAGGTCGAATCGGCCCAGCCTTTTCTGCAACGCCGCCCAGCCGCTGACGCAGCCCGGCACGCTCCAGGACAATGGCCCATAGAGAGGAATCTCCTTGAGACCCAGCGCGGCCGCCTTTTCGAGGCTCCAATCGTAGGGCGAGCGGCCGCTGGCGTTCAGGCCGTGCAGCTTCCGCTCCTTCGCGTCCCAGACGATAGCAAACAGGTCGCCCCCCGGCCCGCACATCATCGGCTCGACTAGGCTCAACACGGCGTTGCTGCAGATGGCCGCATCGATGGCGTTGCCGCCGGCCTTGAGGATATCCACGCCGGCCATGCTGGCCAAAGGCTGGCTGGAACAGACAATCCCATTTTGGCAGATGACCGTCGAGCGGTTTTGATTCCTGTCCTGAAGCGAACCAGCGTTGATAAACATGCTTCCGTCTGCTGCGCCGGTGCGAGGGACTGCCGCCGATGACATATCGCTCCTTAGAAGTGCCGATGTGCAGGCGCAACCGGCAAGTTTGAGAAATGAACGCCGTTCCATAAGCTTGTGCTCCTGTGAGCCGCGGGACAAGTATCGGGCCTCGGGCTCTCCTGCCCGGACCTTGCCATTGTACACCGCTGCGCGTATGGGTCAAGACCGCGCCGGCACAGAACAACCTGAG
>DATKWR010000747.1:0-2729 GCA_035529475.1 Sedimentisphaerales bacterium
CTCACCGGGCGTTGCGAAGATCACTGAGTGGATCCCCGTGATATCGCCGGCGCGGACCGCGTGCATACCGATGGTGCCTTTCTGCCGCAGCGCGTCTTTCCCGGACCTGCCATTTACGAGAGCTTCGGGGAAGTCGAAGCCTACCGATTTGCAGATGTTCTCCGCCAGCGTCAGAGCGCTGCCGCTGGGGGCATCCTTCTTGAAGCGGTGATGCTGCTCGATGATTTCTATGTCATAGTCGGTCCCGAGGATTGAAGCGACTTTGCCGACCAGCCCGAACAGGACGTTCATCCCCACGCTCATATTGGTTGCGTACAAAACGGGGATTTTGCCGGAGGCCGCCTTCATTTGCGTCCGTTGCCCGTCACTGAGGCCAGTTGTGCCTGAGACCAAGGCGACGCCGTTCTTGAGGCAATAATCGATGGTTCTTTCGACAACTTCAGGCTGGGAGAAGTCGATTGCCACCTCGGCGGCACTGCCCGGATAGGCGTGGGTCAGCATAACCTCGATCGGCTTGGATCCTGCGGCCAGGCCGGCATCCTTGCCCATATCCGGATGCCCCGGCCTTTCGACCGCTGCGACAATGTCGAATTGGCCCGACTCGACCGCCATCGCCAGGATACGCTGGCCCATTCGACCGCCGGCACCAATAATTGCCAGTTTAGTTCCCATTTTGCATGACCCCTGTGTTTTCTGCCAACGAACCGTGGAAAATATAACCCCTGGGTCCTGCAAATGCAAAAATTTCTATTGAAATATTCGCCGATATTGCTAATATTACCAGTTTAGATATTTCGGAGCGTTTCAGTTATGAAGAAAGACATACATCCAAAATATGACAAAGTGGTGGTTCACTGCGGCTGCGGAAGCACGTTCGAGACGCGCAGCACAGCCAAGGAAATCCACGCAGAAATATGCTCGATGTGCCATCCGTTCTATACGGGCAAGCAGAAGTACGTCGATACCGCGGGGCGGATAGAGCGGTTTCAGAAAAAGTACGGCACCAGCTATATCAAAACGCCTGCGTCGGGCAAGAGTGCGTCTGCAGCGAATCCCAAGCAGAACAAGTAAGACCCGCGGCCAGAGCCTGTTTTTTGATCTGCGGTTTGCGCTCCCATCCTGCCAAGAGCCGGATTGGGGGCTTTTTGTTGTTCTGGCTGGAGGCGCACCGGTCTTTTGAACGGCTGCGCGACGGCTTGCGGCGACCGTTTCAAACGCTGAGCGGATTATGTTTATGGCGGAACAGCAGGACAATTTGACGGCGAAGCTCGACCAACTCGATACGCGCTACAGCGAGATCGAGGAGCAAATTGCCCAGCCGGATATAGTGCGAGATTCTGCCAGGCTGGTAGCCTTGTCCAAAGAGAAGGGCAAACTCAAAACAATCGTCGCGAAATACCGCCAGTACAAGAAATTGGCGGCCGATATAGGACAGGCGGAGCAGATACTGGCCGACAGCAGCGCCGATGATGATTTCAAGGCTCTGGCTGAGGAAGAGGCCCAGCAGCTTGAAGGCAAAAAGACGGGTCTGCTTGAGCAAATCATGCACAGCATGGTGATGAGCGACGATATGGGTATCGATGCCGTCATCCTGGAGATCAGGGCGGGCACCGGCGGCGAAGAGGCGGCGCTGTTCGCCCGCGATTTGTACACCATGTACACGCGGTACGCCGAGATGCGCAGATGGAAGGTCGAGCAGCTTGATTTCAGCACGGCGGAGAAGGGCGGTTTTCGGGAGGTCATATTGGGCGTCAAAGGCCTGGGCGTGTGGTCCGAATTAGGGTATGAGGGCGGAGGGCACCGCGTCCAGCGCGTTCCCGAGACCGAGGCCCAGGGCAGGATTCATACCTCCGCGGCGACGGTGGCCGTGCTGCCCGAGCCGGAGGAATTGGACATCCAGATAGCGCCGAGCGACGTCATCGAGCACGTCTGCCGGTCAAGCGGGCCCGGCGGACAGAACGTCAACAAAGTCAGTAGCGCCATCAGGCTGGAACACATCGAAACGGGAATCACCGTCCACATGCAGGATGAAAAGAGCCAGCACAAGAACCGCGCCAAAGCCTGGCGGCTCTTGAGAAGCAGGGTCTATGACCATTTCCAGAGCAAGAAAACGGCCGAGCGTGATTCGCAGCGCAAAAATATGATTGGCTCAGGCGACAGATCCGAGAAAATCAGAACCTACAATTTTCCGCAAAATCGTGTAACCGACCACCGGCTGAACCTGTCGCTTTATAACCTGGATAGAATCATGGCCGGCGATATGAGCGACCTCGTCGCGGCGCTAAAAGACTACGACATGCAGCAACGACTGAAGAACCTCTGAAGACGCAAGACTCAAGACCCAAGACGGGGATGCACGACGTACTACCGAAAGCGAAGGAGACAAACAAGTGCGGAGAAACTTCAAAAATATAAAAGCGTGGCAACATGCCGATGATTTAGCAGGAGGCCGCGAAAACGCAATCACCTTCTTGAGTCTTGTGTCTTGAGTCTGGAGTCTTATTCGATGATCATCGTCGTTACCGGCATGGTCGGTATTGACAAGAAGAGCTACCTTGAAAAGGCCTGTCAGCTTGCTGATGCCAGGGGCAAGGAGGTGCTGCTGTGCAACGTGGGCGACCGGATGTACGCCGAGGCCCCGGATATTCCGCGCGGCAAAATCCTGGATATCCCGATGAAGAGGCTCAGTTCGCTTCGGCGCAGCATCTTCAAAGATATCATCGCAAAGG
>DATKWR010000748.1:0-3912 GCA_035529475.1 Sedimentisphaerales bacterium
GCCGCCGACAAGCTCGCCCTGATGGGTATCCTCGGCGCGTTCGTCTTTGCCGCACAGATGGTCAATTTCCAGTTACCGGCCATGCCCGGGACAAGCGGGCACATGGTCGGTGCCGTCCTGCTGGCCGTCATCCTGGGTCCGCACCTCGGGGCGATTGTCATCTCTTCGGTGGTCATTGTCCAGTGCCTTATCTTCCAGGACGGCGGGCTGCTGGCCCTTGGCTGCAATATTGTCAACATTGCCCTGGTCCCGAGTTATCTGGGCTACTTCCTGTACAGAACCGTCACGAACGGCGGCTTCAGCAGCCTGAAAGCCTATGTTGGCGCGATGCTCGCTTGCGTGATTGCAATGGAAGCCGGCGCAGTTCTGGTCGTGATAGAGGCCACCGTCTCGGGTGTGTTGGTGGTTCCCTTCTCAACCTTCCTGATCACGATGGTCGGAATCCACTTCCTGGTCGGATTTGTCGAGGGCCTTGTGACCGTGGCCGTGCTGGCGTACCTCCAGCAGCTCAGACCTGACATCGTAGCGAGTTCCCTGCCTGGTACCATTCGTGTAAGCCGTGGGACGGTTCTCGCAACGCTGGCGGTTTTCGCGATTATTACCGGCGCGGGGCTGTCGTTGCTTGCTTCGGACTTGCCCGACGGTCTCGAGTGGAGCTACGCTGAAAGACCGGACCAGCCTGATTTCCAGCCCGTGGTATCCAACCCCGATGCGAGAATTGCCGCGGTGGACGACATCCAGTCGAAGTATTCGCCTCTGCCCGACTATTCCGCAAGAAGCTCCAAACTCGGAGAGGTTGCCGAGCAGCAGGCCGACGTCGGGGCCGGCTGGACGAGCTTCGCCGGCGTGGCCGGCTCGGTGCTGACGATGGCCCTGATCTGGGCGACGGCATGGGTCTTGAGAAGGAAGCAGCCGCAGTAGGCGTACCTCGACCGAGACGCCCGGCGCGGGACACGAATCATGCACCACGCATACATCGACAAATTTGCCTATCAGGATTCGGCCATTCATCGGCTTGACAGCAGGGTGAAATTCCTGGTTGTGCTGGTCTTCACCGCCGTGGTGATTTCTCTGCCGCGTACGTCGCCGAGCATCCTGGCCTGCTATGCCGTCGGGCCGTTTGCGATTCTGGTCTGGGCCGGAATTCCGCTGCGATTTGCCTTCAAACAGATCCTGCTGGTCAGCCCCTTCGTGCTGGTATTGGCTGTGAGCTGCCCGCTGTATGACAGGACGCCTGTGGCCGTCAGCTTCGGACCGTTTCTCTGGCAGATAACGACCGGCTGGATGCGATGCTTTACCATCCTGGCCAAGTTCGTCGTAACGATGCTGGCTCTGATCGCGCTGGTCTCCACCACGCGGTTCAACAATCTGCTTGCCGGCCTGCAGCGGCTGGGTGTGCCCCGTCTGCTGATCGTTCAGCTTGGTTTCTTATACCGTTACATCTTTGTTCTGATTGACAGGGCGCATCACATCCTGCGTGCAAGGGCCGGAAGGAGACTCAGGAATCTCGGCTTCAAAACGGAACTTCGCACCGCCGCGTCCATGCTCGGCTCGCTGTTCATCCGCAGCATCGACACCGCCGAGCACATCAGCATCGCCATGCAGGCCCGCGGTTTTGACGGGAGCTGGCGCACGCTTTGGGCGCTGCATACTCACCGATCGGACTGGCTCTTTGTTTTGGGCGCAGTCTTCTACACAGGCGCACTCTATATTTTTGTCAGACCGATTTTGCAGTAATAACTATGCCCAAGGCGATTGTCATAGAGAATTTCACTTACCGGTATCCCGATGGGACGCCCGCGCTGAGCGATATAACCCTGAGCATCGAGCACGGGCAGAAAGTAGCCTTGATCGGTCCCAACGGAGCAGGTAAATCCACGCTGCTTCTTGTCATGGCCGGTTTCGTAAAAGGCGCCGGAAGGGTACTCGTTGACGGCCTGGAAATCAACAGTAGGAACCTGAAGAAGATCCGTACCTGCCTCGGCTCCTGCCTGGAAAACCCTGACGACCAATTGTTCATGCCCACGCTGTTCGACGACGTAGCATTCGGGCCGCTCAACATGGGCCTGCCCGCCGAGCAGGTTCATGCGCGCGTGGCCGATGCGCTGCAAACCGTCGGCCTCGGCCAAATGGCTGACAAGGCTCCGCATCATCTCTCGGCCGGCCAGAAGCGGGGCGCCGCCATCGCTACCATCCTGGCCATGAGCCCGAAGATCATCACGCTCGATGAGCCGGATGGCAGTCTGGATCCGAGAAACCGCGACAACCTGATGAGGCTGCTGCGGTCCCTGCCCCAGACGCTGGTCATCGCCACCTGCAACATGAACTTCGCCGCGGCGCTCGCCGACCGGGCGGTCCTGCTCGATAAGGGCCGAATTATCGCCGACGGCGGCGCAGAGGAAATCATGTCGGACGCGGAGCTCATGGCCGGGCACGGCCTGGAAGTCGCCGCCAAAAAATGAAGTAATGCTTCAATTTCGTCCCGCGATGTGTTAGGATATCCTGCTCCCTGTACGGGTTCCGTTCAGGAAAAGAAAGACTCAGAAGGAAAAGCTGATTCCCATTCCCGCCCGGGCTCGGACTAAAAGCCGAGCGGGAACAACACGAGCAAAGGAACTGTAGCATGAAGGAAGAAATGATGACCGATACGGTACTGGAAACAAACATCGGCAACAGGCCGCCGAGCCGGGGAAAGGTTCGCGACATTTACGACTTGGGTGACAAGATGCTCATCGTGGCGACCGACAGAATAAGCGCCTTCGACGTCGTGATGGCAAACGGGATCCCCTATAAAGGTATCGTTCTGACGCGGATTTCACGATTTTGGTTCGATTTTCTCAGCTCCATCGTCGAGCATCATTTGATCAGCGACAACGTAGCCGGCTTTCCGGAGCCGTTTTGCCGCCACGCCGCGGAGCTGGCGGGGCGCAGCATGTTGGTCAGGAAAGTCGAGGTCCTGCCAATAGAATGTGTCGTGCGAGGGTATCTGGCGGGCTCGGGCTGGAAGGAATATCAGGCTGACGGCACGGTGTGCGGGCAGAAACTGCCGGCCGGGCTCAAACAATGCCAGAAGCTGCCCGAATTGATCTTCACGCCCGCCACCAAGGCCGAGCGGGGAACGCACGATGAGAACATCAGCTTCGAGCGGTGCGTGGAAATCATCGGCCGCGAGACGGCGCAATACGTTCGCGACAAGAGCGCGGAGATTTTCCGAAAAGCCAGTGAATACGCCGAGAGCAAGGGGATCATCCTGGCCGATACCAAGTTTGAGTGGGGCCGTGTGGACGGCAGGATTATTCTCATCGACGAAGTCCTCACGCCGGACTCGTCCAGGTTCTGGCCCGCCGACAAATACGAGGCCGGCAGGGACCAGGAGAGTTTCGACAAGCAGTTTGTCCGCAACTACCTTGAGAGCATCAACTTCGACAAATCGGGGCCGGGCGCCCTCCTGCCCGATGATATCAGGACAAAGACCGGCGCCAAATACGTCGAGGCTTACGAGCGTCTGACCGGCAGGAAATTCGAGGCGTGAATTCGTTGACACTTGAATAGAAGAATCGCCACATTCCACTGGCTGCAGTTGTCGGCGCTCGCGTCCGTGCACTTTTTGATCGATATGTTCCCGAGCATGCTGCCTGCCATCCTGCCGGCGATCCGGACCGAGTTTTCTCTCAGCCTGTCGCGCGGCGGCCTTGTCATGGCCGCCATGTATATCACGTGCAATGCCCTTCAGCCGTTCGTCGGACACGTGCGCGCAGGCAAGCGTCAGCCCCTGCTTATGCACGTTGGGCTGGTCCTCGGCGCCGGTATATGCCTGCTGGGCGTTTTGCCCAGAGGAAACGGGGCCTTTGTGCTGATGCTTCTGCTGGCTGTCGTCAGCGGTGTCGGAATCGCCATTGTGCACCCGGAGGC
>DATKWR010000749.1:0-2890 GCA_035529475.1 Sedimentisphaerales bacterium
CATCCGGCGTCTGGTCCGTTTCAAAGGCCGCCGCCACGTGGTGCCACGTATCGTCGCGCAAGTCAGTGCTGCCTATGATATAGCCGCCGTTGACCTCCGCACGGATGGTACCATCCGAATTAGTCCGGAATACCCATTTCTGGCTGGCAACGTTCTGGCCCCAGGAAATGATCTCTTCATTTGCCTTGGTCGTCTTAATCCATGCACAGCAGGACCGAGATTCAACGCCGCTGACGCCATTGTAGTCGGGTACCTCAACATAGTCCTCTCTGCCGGCGAGGTAAACGGCCTGGCCGACCTTGCCGGCTACAAATGTGGGAATGCCGACCGGAACGCCGGTGTGGTTGTGGCCGGAACTGTCGTTGTAGGTGCCTTCAAATTCATAACGCGCCGTCAGACCTGCGCTATTCGAGGCGGCCGGCGTGACCAACTGACGGTCGTAAGAATACAGCCTGATCCCATCAAGTAAGACCTTTCCCTGGCCGCCAGCCGTTCCCATACGCTCAAAGCCAACAGTCAGCGTAGTGACGTGGCTCAGATTCACGCCGAGCGAAGCCAGATCAATATACCACATCTGCCACCTTCTTTGCCCCAGGTTCTGGGCGTCACCGCCATAGATAACCTTGGCGCCGTTGATCTTCACATACATCTGCTGGGGAACGTTGTTTGGATCGCCGAAGAACCGCAACGTCAGGCCCTTAACGCCATGCTTGGACCAATCCTGGCCCGCCGACAGGCCGGCTACGTTGGCTGTGACTTCTGAAAGGCTGGTTGTGGTGTTGTCATAGAAAAGAGGAACAGACTGCTTGCCGTCATACATCACGGTCTGCTCCATCGACGGCTGGTATGCCTCCGTATAACCGATGGTCGAGCCATTTGTCGTGCTCCCAAAGCCGTCCACCCACGTCTCATAGACCAACTTGCTGCTCCCTTCCCCGGTCGGAGTGTCGTTGTAGGATTCGAAATCATCGACCACCAGATACTCCTGTGTCGAGAGACTCCAGACATCGCCCTGCCAGGTCGTGGGCGTTTCGGCCTCGTTGACCTCATCGACCCGCCAATAGTACGTGCTGGCCAGGTCCAGAGAGGGAGCATAGCTGGGCGCGGTCACGCTTGCTGCGGGAACCGTGCCATCTATCACGGCCTGCTGGTTAGTGCTCAAATAGACATCGTGCCCGGACGCCTCTCTGCCCGGTTTCCAGCTTAGCGTTGCATCCACGGCTACATCTGTCGCGCCGGAAGCGGGATTGGGCTCTCCTGCCACGACGGGAATGGAGAGGAATCGCACTTCGCTCAGACCATACTGATTCACCATGCCTCCCCAGTTGCTGTTAGCGGTGATTCTGACATATTCAGCGGCCACCCCGCCAAGATCAACCGTGGTATTGGCAGCATAACCAGCCGCACCGGGAGCCCGGGCAAATTCATGAGTCGTACCCAATGTGGTCCAGTTAACACCATCGGTCGAATACTCAATGGCAGCCTCTTTGATGCCAAAGCCAATCACGGGCTCGACAAGGGTGTTATGGTTCCATACCCACATCTGATGCAGCTTATAGACTCTGTCGAATTCGTACTGAATCCACGTCGGCTGCGGGCCGGTTATGCTACTGAGCCACATGTCTGTATTTGCCACCGAGTGCAGACCATCGGCGCTCAGCCCAGAACCATTGGTGGTATTCTCTGGCCCTTCAGCCGCACTGTTCGAGCTGGAAGCGGTGGCGGTGATATTGTTGGCGTCGATCGGATAAGAAAGGGGCTCAACCGTGAAGCTCCACACATCGCCCTTGAAGACGGTGGACGTGGGCGGAGCATTGACTTCATCGATCCGCCAGTAATAAGTCTGGCCGAAGTCCAGAAGGCCCGGAGGATCATACGTATTGGCATCCTGCCCCTGGCTCACCAATATGTTTGCCGGATTGGCTCTGCTGGCGTCGTTAACATCGCTGAATGACGTGCCGAAGTAAACATCGTGTTTTGCGGCAAACTGCCCCGGCGACCACGTCAGCAGGGCATCGCGCGGCACGGCACTGGCTGCATCTGCAGGATTAGGACCCGAAGCTAATTCCGGACGCGCGCCAATGCCTTTCATCGCCTTCTGAATCTCCTTCGCAGACAGTGCCGTGTTAAAAATCGCCAACTCATCCAGTAAACCGTCCAAAAGGTTTTGATTCATCGAACCGATATGGTAGTCTTGAGTGGCCGCCATTGAAACAGACGCAAATCTCGTCGGATCGCCAATTGAGTCTGGGACACCATCGATATACATAGTCAGTCCCGTCGGATTATCACGATCCACCGACACGGCCAAATGATGCCAGGCGGTGTCGTTAACCGATTTGAGCGACGTATAGAGCATCCATACGTTTCCCGGGCCGCCGACTCCCAGGCGGAAGTCTGCGTCGCCGAACAGGAACTGAAAGCCGCCTTCCGTCGTGCCGGCGACCATGTCGCAGATCCCATCGATCTTGGATCCGGTGGCGCGTTTAACCCAGGCAGCAATGGTGAAATCACTCAAGCCGATCACCGGCGCATCAGCTTGCGCCACGACAATATCATTATCATTGGTAGCCGTATTGGTGCCGTCAGGAATTGCAGCAGCATTTCCGAGAGGAGTGTTGGAGACTATTGTGACGGCGGAACCAACGGCTGCAACCGCTCCAGTGACTTTGTCATCGAACGGATTTGGCCCTTCAAAATCATACAACGAGATCACATCCGCTTTGGCCAAGACTCCAAAACACAGGCTAACCACACACCACACCATCATTCTGCTTTTCATCTCTTTCATCTCTCCATTCCTTAAATGTAGCGATTCACGGGCATTTTGATAGAATCGGGCAATACACCCAACATCAAATACCCAATCTTTAGTAATCTTTGAAACCCT
>DATKWR010000750.1:0-5200 GCA_035529475.1 Sedimentisphaerales bacterium
TCAAATGGACGAACCGGTGATAGAGGAAAAACACCGCCTGGATGCACGACACGATGCCGCTCACCAGGCACGTCACGAGAATCAGGAACACCAGAACCGAGGTGTCGAACTCCAGCCCAGGCGCGCAAACGAAGAAATTCGGCACCTGCCAACTGAAGACGACGATCGGCACGAACAGGATCATCGCCAGGAACAGCAACGCGAAAAACGCCGTGTTGAAGAACTCGTTGGCCCGCTGCCCTTCCTCGACGTTCAGCGACATGAACCGCAGCAGCGACCCGGAGATGGACAGCATCGCCAGTTGCATGAAGGCCGAGAAAGAGTTCGCCAGGCTGACCATGCCGAAGGCTTCGGTCCCCAGGCGGCGCACGATGAACGAGGTCAAGAGGATCGACACCCCGGCGTGCATCGCCACGACCACCAGGTTCGAGACGATGTTGGGGGCCACGCGCTTCTTGGCCGACTGAAGGCCCAACTCGTCGGCGGCCGGCCGCGCGTCCCCTTCGGGGGCGGGATAGTGCGGCGACGATAGGTTGGTCATGCGTGCCTCGCAATCACCCGGTGCGCCGCCGTTTCGCGCGGCTTTCCTACAGGAGGCCCTCGCACTTCAAGCCACGCGCCACGAGACGGGCACAGCGTTGCCTGTCATAGTGATGGTTCTTCGGGTCCGCGTTGAGCAACCGGGGATGAACCAGCCCGTCCGGCCCAAGGCTCTCTCGGTCCAGGTCAACATAGGGCACGCCTTCCCGCTTAAGGACACAGAAGCTCGAAACTCCAATGCTTAAAAACGTCGGCGTGGGAATCTCCAAGCACCAGAATCACTTCCTTGGCCAAGCGATCCTGGCGGAGGCGCCGCAGCCGTCTTAGAAAGCGTTTAGTCTGTCGCCAAGGCATCCCCATTTACCTCGTTTACGATGTCAATGCTTACCGCGTCCCCCACCCGCGTCGCTAACGCAGCGGGAGCCCGTTAGCGCGGCGGCCGACCAGTCCGCCGCTGCCATCCCCGTGCCCCTACGACATTTTGACGCACCCTCAAGGGCCTGAAACGCTCTTACCCCAAAGCCACGCCAGCAATGCACTTAAAACTGGAAATATATAAACGCCGTTCGCCCCGTCGGCCACAGGAACATCAGGCAGAGAAGTACGACCATCCACACTAGCCCCAATTGAAAACCACGAAGCCTGTTTAGATGGTGGATCAATCCATTTGAGCGATAGGAAATCGCATGCAGTAGCACGAATACCAAGATGATGCCCACCGTCACGAACGGATTGGTTCCGCTCAGCCCCATGGCACCAGGATCAAAATTAAAGTCAAAGAAGACATACTTCCGCACGCAGTATGTAAGGTCGGACCAATTGTGTACCCGAAAAATTACCCACCCCAAGAACACCAGATATTGAATCAGCAACCAAACCACGAGCGTCTTGCCACGAGCCCAGAAAGATGCCGGCCGCGCCGAGCGCACCCCTTCCTTTTGCCTGCCAAATCCCACGCTTCGCTCGACGGCCAGCAGCGCACCATGGTACATACCCCATACTATGAAGTTCAGCCCCGCTCCGTGCCACAGCCCCCCCAGTGCCATGGTAACAAACAGGTTACGGTAAGTCGCGGTTCGCCCCTTCCGGTTGCCGCCCAATGGAATGTAGAGATAATCGCGCAGCCATGTGGACAAAGAGATGTGCCAGCGCCGCCAGAAATCCGTGATGCTTCGGGCTGCGTAGGGGAAATTGAAATTGCGCGGGATATGGAACCCGAGCATGCGAGCCGAGCCGATTGCCATATCGCTGTAACCGCTAAAATCCCCGTAAATCTGGATGCCAAACGCCAATGCCCCCAGCCAAATGGCTGCGCTTGGCGAGCCCTGGGGGGCCGCGAATATCTGATTGACGAGGGGCGCGATGTTGTCCGCAATGATGACCTTCTTCACTAGGCCCACAAGAAACTGATTACAGCCCTGGAGAAGGTTCTCTGCCCGCAATTCAACGACCGATCTTAGCTGTGGTATGAATTCCTTGCTGCGTAGGATTGGCCCTGCTACGAGTTGTGGAAAGAACGCCACGTAGAGGGCAAAGCGCATGAAAGACCTTTCCGGCTTGATCTCGCCTCGAAAAAGGTCAATAGTATAACTCATCGACTGAAATGTGAAAAACGAGATACCAACAGGCAGCGTGAGCGCCACCGCAGGCAGAACCGCAGACCCTCCGTACCATGCCAGCCAGACTTGATTGACAGACGCTACAAAAAAACCGAGATACTTAAACACTGCAAGAAGCCCCAGATTAGTGAAGCAGCTCATCAGCAACCAGCAGACACGAGCCCTCCGTGTCTTGGATCCTGCAATTCCCAGACCGGCGACGTAGTCGTTGACGGTAGAGAAGAGGATCAGCAGAATGAAAGTGGGATTCCAGGACATGTAGAAAATATAGCTTGCGGCCAATAGCAGCACTATTTGCAGCATGTGCGTTCGCACGAAGGCCATGCACAGAAGAACAGCCACCATCAAGACAAGAAAATTTGGAGTCTGGAATAGCATCGCTTATGGTTTCCGCAGGGATCGCGCCATCGTGCAATCACTAAGGGCCTTGCCTAGAGCCCGTGACCAAATCGCCCTTCCGCTAGAAAACGGATGGACAGCATCCGAGAAATCGGTGGCCTGCAAAATGTCGGTGTGATCCACAAAGCAGATGCCCTGTTGCTGCGCCAGACTCCGGTACGCTTGCTTCGCAGACTCCACCTGTTCTGGGGACAGCAGGCCTCTCAATTTCGGATTGACCGGCGCCAGCACCAACAAGACCTGGCAATCACAGTTCGACCGAAGATGGCGAACCACTTCCTCCACAATCACAAGAGCGTCTTGGGGATGTTCCACAAGATGAATGGCTGCCCTCTGAGCAATGTCTTCAATCTCTTGGGCAACCTTCTTCGCCGGCGCGATGTTTCGACGGACCCACGGCGCCTTGAAGTTCGTCGCATATCCCTCATAACGAAGATCGGGTCGGCTCGACTCCCACATGTATGCGTCAAGGGCCTCAAACGGAAAGGAACGATACGTCATCAGATGCCATATCCTGCACGGGGCCAACTTGGCATAGTCCTCTTCGCCGAAGTAGGGCCGCATCGTGGCCAAGTAACGCCGGGAGACCAATCCCTCCCAGCCAGCAATCGCCGCCAAGTCTGCAGCAAGGGGGCTTGTTCCAACGGTCGCAACGATGCACAGGACCACTATCGAGGGACGAGCCCTTTCCAAGGCAGGCAGAATCAACAGCCACTGCTTTGGCCCCGCAGCAGTCCATGCCAAGTTGTAGCTCTCCCATCCATCTTTCAGGAGTGGGTCTATCACATGACAGTCAACCCCCTCCACCACCACACTGGAGCCAAGGACATAGATGTCTCTCGCCTCTCCCTGTTCCGCGGCCTTGGCTTGAAGAAACTCATGGATCCGGACGGTGCGTTCCCGGGCGACGGGCATGATGCACTCGCGGGCCACGATTCCCCACAGAGTCAGGAGATAGAGGCCGCATGCCCCCAGAAAGGCCAAGGCCAACACCCAAAGGCTCTTAAAGGCTCTCAGGTTCTCCCACACAGTCATCAGGCCTACTCCATCGGGTCTTTGGGTCCACCTTGCTGAATCCCTGGTGCTCTTAAGCCAAGAGAGCAGGTAGGAGAGTGCCCCCCCAATAGGGGAACAGGCTCGCGTTTCGTTCGGCCCCTTAGAAACATCTTGGCGAGAATCAAGATCCCCGAATAAACAATGTATTGCTTGAACTTAAGGCTAAGGACAAGGTTACCTTGAAACAATTGCAGCATATCGCTAAACATCATTCCGTATAAGACGATGGCTAGTGAGCGAACCCATAGTGACTGCATAAGATGATAGACACAACCAACCAAGTTCCCCAAGAGGAAATAGCCGAGAACGATTCCACACAGCCCCATCCCGATATATGCCCCACCTGGTCCACTAGCCCCGGTGGAACTTGCTGCTCCGACTTGCGGATGCCCGAAAACGTAGACGTCGGCGTACTTAGTCGTCGTGATTCCCAGGCGGATAAGAGAGATGAACTTAAAATCATTCGTCAGAGACAGCCTCCCTTGACGTGTTTCGTAATTCAGCACCGCAACGAATCGGGAGTTGCCATCCAACCGCGTGACCACTTTCAGAACGAAGTCGCTTATGCCTTCGGCATATGCCGCCTCCTGCCCCTTGATGATGGTGGATCGCATCTCCTGGCCAATCATCATCGTCACGGGAATCAGTACAATCAGTACGAAGACCCAGAAAAACGACCGACGGCGCCCCCCTGGGCCAGCCTGGTACCAGAAAACGACCAAGGTCATCTGCACGACGCCAAGAAGGGCGCTCTTCCATCCCAGAAGCAATTGGGTCAGAACCAGACCGCTCGCGAGGACATATCCTTCCAATATGAAGATTCGACCGCGAGAAAGCGACCTGTAAAGGAACAACCCGATCAGCACAAGTGTACCGCCATGGAACATATACCCCACAACCCCGGCAATCCGCCCAGGAAGCAAAGGCGATTCGGCTCCTGCAACTTCCAGGCGAAAGGCAATTCGTGTCACGCCTGCCACGACGACCCACACAGCCAAGAGGATGAACTCGCCATGGGTACAAGGGCGCAACGCAGACCTCGCCGAGGTGATCGCGCGGAATAAGGGGCGAAAGATTTCTCGCGTCCTGCAAACACATCCTAACGAATAGCCGAGCAGGGCTAGCAGCGACAATCCCACAGACAAGGCAAGATCCGGACTCGAAGGCGCTCCCCTCTCCAGAGACAAAAAAGCAACATAAAATGGAACGCACAGAAGAAAACTAGGGATATATACAAGTGCACCAATCCCGACCGGGGAGAGAACGTCCCGGCGAGAGAAAAACAGCAGAACGATGCTGACAACCCACGCCAAGAAATATACTAGCGGTAGCGCGATGCTCGTCGAATAAACAAACACGATCCCCGAGAAGACCATGGCGCATAGCACGCCCAAAGCCAGCGCCAAAGGCCCCGCCCGTCGCCGAAACCAGGTGCGAGACGTCGACACGGGCCGGGCGTCATGACCTTGTGTTTCGAGGTATGGCCCTCTCATGGCTCCTCCGCAACAGCGACTCGCGGGCGACATCCGTCGGTCGTCGCCGTGGCATTCTTCTCCGAGGCCCCTCGGCCTGGATTACCTGCCGGC